>JAMPYE010000615.1 GCA_023700825.1 Thermoanaerobaculia bacterium
AAGCGATCATCTCCGGAGCGGTTCGTTGGCATCATCGTTGATCGACCAATGTGTGTGTCGTGCGACTCAGGCGGCGGCGCTGGGCGCGTAAGCCGACGCGCAGGTGAAGACGCGGTTCACGTCGAAGGCATCCTTCGAGTAGTAGATGCCCCAGAGCACCTTGACGAGTTTGCGAGCGACCGCAGTCATCGCCTGTTTGCCGGGCATCTTCTCGACGCCCGTCTTGCGGTGGTAGTACGGGCCGAACAGGCGGTCGCGCTTGACGAGGGGCAGTGTCATTTGATTCAGCACCGAGCGCATGCGCACGCGTCCGCAGCGGGTGATTTTCGTGATGCCGACGTACTTGCCGCTCTTGCGTTCGGCGAGATTGAGCCCTCCGAACTTGAGTACCTGGCGGTGCGAGTCGAAGTCGTCCAACGGGCCGGTCTCGGCAAAGAAGCGTGCCAGCGAGAGTGTCGAGACGAAGCCGCGGTGTTCGACCGGAAGCCTGGGGTCCGCCGCACGCGCCTCGGCGTAGAGCATCTCGATCGCGGTGCGTGCCTCGGCACGACGAGCGGTCGCAGTCTCGAGGTCGGCCCAGGCAAGTGCGAGCTCGTGCTCGAGCAGATCGGTCGAGCGGCCGGCGGGAACGGCCGAGGCCGAGCTCCGAGCTTCGGCGAGGAGTCGGTCGACGGAGGAGCGGCGAATCGTGGAAGTGCGGCGGAGTCGTTCGAGAATGCGCGAAGGCGCGTGCTCGATGAGTCTGTGCGGGTTGAAGCCGTAGCAGAGGAAGATGGCGGAGCCCGAGTCGCCGAATAGGAAATCGATCCCGAAACTGAAATCGGGGAAGATCTGCGTGAGCACCCGATGCACGCACGATTTGGCGGTGATGATCGCGTGCTCGGCATCCTCGTAGAGCTTCGACCAGTGGCGCATGAGCTGGTAGGTCTCGGGAAGATCGCGGTGCACGATCAGACGCCCCTGCCGGGCAACCGCGTCGATCGCGATCGGATCGCGACGGTCGGTCTTGCCTTTGTCGCCAAAGACGACCGTGCGCATCGCGACGACGTGCGCGGCGTTGACGAACGCCGTCTCGCAATCGAGCGAGCGGGCGATGCGGAGCAGCGTGCGGTGGTAGATGCCGGTCGGCTCGACGACGACGCGAATGTTCGCGAAGCCGGCAAGGCGTGCCGAACAACGGATCAACTCGAGCGTGGCACGAATCGGCTCGGTCCGGTTCGCGATCTCCCATTCGGGGCGGAAGTCGGGCCGGGCGATCGCAGGGCAGACCAGGTTGAGCTTCTCCAGACCGACGTCGCACGAGACGTTGCAGACAGTGGATGCGGAAACGACGGAGAGTTTGGTAGGCTTCATCTCGGGCTCCTTTTCGATTGTTGAGATACCTGAGAGTAACGCCTCACACTGTCATGCAGGTGTGGCGGAGGAGCCCCACTTCACTCTCTCGACCTAACAGTACGGTCAACCGGACAACCACGCGCAACACCATGCATCGCAACCTGATAAACTGTTTCGTGCGCGTGGTTGTCGGTTAGCGGCAGCCGTTAGACGCCCATGAACAAGTTTCTGCTGCCATTCCTGGTCGTGTTCTTCGGTTGCTCGACGAGCTCACCTTTCGAGTGCCCAAACGTCGGCAAGCTCGAGGCGTCAGCGCTCCCGCATGCATTTCACGACGAGCAGGGCCACCTAATCGCGACGGGGAAGTCTCGAAGTCGCGACTGGCGAATAGATGATCGGCTTCCCGACTTCCAGAATCTAATCCCGGTCGGTCGGTGGGAGTACTGGTATCCCTCTGGCAAGCTGAAGGCACACGTCTCCTATGGGCTGTCGTGCTTCCTGCAGTGTTGCACCGGCGGACTCTGTCCGCAGGTCCACGCGTATCCGCGCGGTGCGTTCGAGCTGTGGTTCGAGTCCGGCCGTCGCCGCGCCACGGGAACCTTCGTTGCGGAGCGCCGGCACGTTTCGACGAGCTGCGAGGGTGGTGATTTCACCATGCGCGCAACTCTGTCGGGAGACAGCAAGGCCTGGGACGAATCCGGAGAGCCAATAACTCTTGATGCAACGGCCCTCGTCGAGGAACTGCTCCCGGGCTCTCCGTAGGGCGTCTAACTATCGCGCTGGAGCGGATTTTCACGCGCCGCACCAGGTGTCGTAAACTGTTCGGCCAGCGCGGGCGCGTGAAAACCGCTCAGCGCTATCCGTTAGACGGCGAATGATGAGGCCATACGTCAAGCTGCTTTCGATCGCAATCCTGGCCGGTTGTGTGAGTTCCTCGAACGGTCGCGCAACCAACGATGTGCGTCTCGAGCTCATCGGGGTCGCAACATCAGATCACCGTCCGGTGGCGACTTTGAAGTTGACCAATGCATCCGACGCGCCTTTCGAGTACGCTGCGAATTCTCTCAACGAACTGCAGGAGGGCGCATCCACAGAGGTTCGGACTCGGATGGGTTGGCGGCCTGTTCTTTACCCCGGATGCGGTCATGGAATCGAAACCCATGTATTGCAGCCTGGCCATTCCGCATTCGTCACTGTTGAAGTTGTGCAAGTTTACGACTCGAAGTTTCATCAGACTTGCCGTATTCGAATACACGAGCTCTACGGTGACAGAGTCGTTCGATCGGCTCCATTCTTCATCCCCGTCTGAGCCGGCAGCAGTCGTCGCCGTCTAACGGATATTGAAAGCACGCTCCTTCCTGTAACTTTGGGTTGTCCAAAAACCAAAGAAGCCAGGAAAGGAGCGGCTGCCATGAAACAACAGGCAATTCAGTATCTCGCGTTCGACGTACATCAGGCAACGAGCGTAGCGAGTCTGCGCAACGAGTCGGGCTCGGTGGTGATGCGTGCGACGGTAGCGACGGAGGCGAAGGCGCTCGCGCGGCTGGTCAAGAGTGCCGGCCCGCGTGTGCACGTGGCGTTCGAGGAAGGCACGCAGGCGCAGCATCGGGGGTCATCCATTGGGCCCCCGTGTCAAGTACGCAATCGGTTCCCCGTGCGGGTGGGAG
>JAMPYE010000047.1 GCA_023700825.1 Thermoanaerobaculia bacterium
ACTCCTGCCTGCGCGCGGCCCGAAGCGCCGGCTCTTCGATACACGAACGTGAAATTGACAGGTCGCCTTCGGCGACGCGCAGGCAGGAGTGCCTGCGCCACATGAACCCGCTGCCCAAGGCCTCGCGCACGCTGCCGCGAGTCGCGGAATCCCCCGCGTCACCGCCCCGTCACAACCCGCGCTCGAGGCCTGTTGTAAACTTCACTCGACTGAAAACGCCTCGGAAGCCGGCCCTGAAACCCGTCCGCACACGCTCCATCCTCAGCCTCGCGATCCTCCTGATCGCCATGGCGGGCGCCTGCCGCAAACCTGCCGAAAAGATCGCGCCCGGGATCATCGTTCAGATCGGTGCGCGCATGGTGAACGTCGACGACTTCAAGCACTACCTCGAGCGAAACACCGGCACCGAGCTCGCACAGATCTCGCCGGTCGCGGCGAGCCCCCTTCTCGACCAGTACATCAACGAGATCCTCCTCTCGGAGTGGGCCGCATCGCACGATCACGAGGTGGACACGGAGAAGGTGACTGAGGCGGTGAGAAAGGACCCCGGCTCGACGCTGACCGAGAAGCGCGACGAACTTCGCCGCCAGCGGCTGCTCGCGGACCTGTCGACGCGCGTCGCGAAGTCGAGCGACGACGAGATCCGGGCGTTCTACCTGCAGAACGAAAGTGAGTTCCGGCTCGAGGAGCAGGCGCGCGTCCGGCAGATCCTCCTGCGCGACGAGGCGACCGCGAAAAAGGTGTTCGCGGAGCTCAAGGGGGGCGCGGCGTTCGAGGAGCTCTCGAAGCGATTCTCGTCGGCTCCGAATGCAGAGCGTGGCGGAGAGATCGGCTTCATCTCCCGCGGCGAGCTGCCACCGATCTTCGAAGAGGCGATCTTCTCGCTGGGCCCCGGTGAGCACAGCGGCGTGGTTTCGAGCGACGAGGTGTTCCTCATCTTCAAGGTCGTCGAGCGCGAACCGGCCGGCTCGGTTCCCTACGAGGAAGCGAAAGAGATGATCCGCCTCAGGCTCGAAGCCGAGAAGTTCGACAAGAAGGTCGAAGAGACGGTTGCCGCCGCTGCGAAACGATTCCCCGTAACCGTTCTAACCAAACGGGTTCCATTCCCCTACACGGGAGCGTACCCTCGCGTCGCGAACGAATAAGCCGGCCGTTCCGCGTGTTTGTCACTCCGTTCGAAGCAGCAGCGATTCGGGCGCAACCAGGCCCCTCGACAGGATCTCGAAGATGAAGAAAACGACACTCGCCATCGCGGCCTCACTCACAATTCTGGCCGGCACCGCCTCCGCCGAGATCGTCGAGGCGCTCGTCGCCCGCGTCGGCGACCGCATCATCACGCGCACCCAGTACATGGATCGTCTCCGCGCCGCGGAGGGCGAGATCGTGCGAGCGGGCGGCACACCGGAAGAGACTGCCACCCGGTTGCAGCGGGCGCGCACGGGGTTGCTCGACGAGATGCTCGAGGAGCTCGTCATCAAGGATCGCGCCGACCGACTGAACATCACGATCAGCGAGCCGGAACTTCAGGAAGCGGTCGGCCGACTGAAGAAACAGTACGGAATCACGTCGGACGAGGAGTTCAACGCGTCACTGCAGGAGGCCGGCCTGACCCGCGCGCAGATGGAGTCCCGCCTTCGCGAGACGCTGTTGACGAACAAGGTCTTCAGCCGCGAGCTGCGCTCCCGCGCCGAGCTCACCGACAAGGAGCTCAAGGCGCGGTACGAGAAGGAGAAGGAGCAGTACCGCCTTCCGGATCGCGCCGAGGTGCGGGAGATCGTCATCGTCGTGCCGGAAGGCGCGACGGGGCTCGTGGCCGTCGAGAAGAAGGGAATGGCCGACGAGCTGGCATCGCAGGCGCGCGGAGGCTCGAACTTCGCGGAGCTCGCCGCACAGTTCTCCGACGCGGGGACGAAGAGCGAAGGCGGCCTGCTCGGCACCGTCAACAAGGGAGAGCTCATCGCCGAGATCGACGCCGCGATCTTCAGCGCGAAGGCGGGCGACATCGTCGGCCCGATCTCGACGCAATTTGGCTACCACATCTTCAAGATCGAGAAGCGGATGGACGCGGAGTTGCTCGGCTTCGAAGCGGTCAAGGAACAGCTTCGGAAAGACGCCAGCGAAGAGACCTTTCAGCGCGACTACAAGGCGTACGTCGAGAACCTCCGTAAGGAGGCTTACATCGTGGTGTTCCAGGAGAACGTCCCGAAGTCCTGACGTAAAGCGAATTGAGACTCGAGAGTTGAGTGATGGCGGAGGCGCGAACCGCGCCCGTGCGGTGACCATCTCTCCATTCTTAATTCTCGATTCGCTTTACCTCCACCCGAGGTACTATCTCCCCGCTCGTGCCTCCTTCCTCTCTCCTCTGACCAGAAGAGATGAATCAGATTGAACGTGTCCTCGAAGCGATCGAGACGATCGCTGTCCCCAATCGCGTCGTCGTCCTGACCGGCGCGGGAATCTCGGCCGAAAGCGGCGTCCCCACATTCCGCGGCGCCGGAGGTCTCTGGAAAAACTACCGTCCCGAAGAACTCGCGACGCCGGAAGCCTTCGCGCGCGATCCGCGGCTCGTATGGGAGTGGTACGAATGGCGCCGCGAGCTGATCCGCGGCGTGAGCCCGAACGACGCCCATTGCGCGCTCGCATGGTTCGAGCGGGAGATCGAAGGCCGCTGCGGCTTTTCGCTCGTGACACAGAACGTCGACGGGCTACATCGGCGCTCGGGCTCGCGAGAGCCGATCGAGCTCCACGGCAACATCTTCCGGGCCCGCTGCGTCCGCGAGGGAACGGGGATCGAGCTTCCCGGACCACTCGCCGAGCTGCCTCCCCGCTGTGGCTGCGGATCGCTGCTCCGCCCCGACATCGTCTGGTTCGGGGAACCCGTCCCCCTGATCGGGGACGCGATGTCCGAGGCGTCCCGGGCCGACGTGATGCTCGTCATCGGCACGTCAGGGGCCGTCTATCCCGCCGCGGGCCTCGTCTCGCTCGTGCGCGGTGGCCTGACGATCGAGATCAATCCCGACGCGACGCCGCTCACCGACGCGTTCTCCGCGTCGCTCCGCTCGTCGGCGACCGCGGCGACGAGACCGATCCTCGAGGCACTCGCCGGGAGGATCGGCGCATGTCGCTGACGATCGCGGAGCTCCCTCCCGACGAGCGGCCCCGCGAGCGACTCTTCCGTCACGGGGCGCAAACTCTCTCGGACGCCGAGCTCGTAGCGCTGCTGCTCGGCTCCGGCACCGCCGGGGCGAGCGCGATCGACCTGGCGCGTGAGCTTCTGGGCGATGGTCTCGCGCGCATGTCGCGGCGCGACTGGAGCCTCGCCAAGCGCGAGCGCGGCGTCGGCGACGCGAAGGCGGCGCGGCTTGCCGCGGCGTTCGAGCTCGGACGCCGTCTCGCCGCGCACTCGGACGGCGATCGCGATCCGGTCCGCGACCCGATCGGCATCGCGCGCGGACTCGTCTCCCGTTACGGCCACTACGCGCAGGAACGGCTCGGCGCCGTCTTTCTCGACGCGAAGAGCAGGCCGATCCGCGAGCGGGAAATCTACGTCGGCACGGTCAACTCGACGACCGTTTCGACGCGCGACGTGCTCCGGCTCGCGCTCGCCGAAGGCGCCGTGTCGGTGATCATCTTCCACAACCACCCCTCCGGCGACCCGTCACCCTCCGCCGAGGACATTCTCTTCACCCGCCAGATGGTCGAAGCCGGAAACCTCATCGGCGTCGAAGTCGTCGACCACCTCATCATCGGGATGAACAAGTTCGTGTCGCTCAAGCAACGCGGAGTCATACCGTGACGGAGGCGAAGGGCGAGAGGCGAGAGGCGATGAACAGGCATGAGGCGACGGACGAAGGGCGAGAATCGATGCACGATCATCATGCGAGTGGCGATGAGCAGGAGGCGATGAACGGGCCGAGAGAAGGTGGAAGCATGTCGATGCGAATCTCAGACAATCGGCTGACAGCTGAGAACAGACCGATCCGGTCTCACCGGGATCTTCTGGTCTGGCAGCGGGCGATGAACCTGGTGGAGTACGTATTCAAGATGGCGGAGAACTTGCCGCACGATGCCCGCGAGCTTGCGTGGCAGCTGCATCGTGCGGCGATTTCGGTGCCATCCAATATCGCGGAGGGGCGCGGGCGCCGCGGCAGTCGTGAGTTCTCGAGATTCCTCAGCATCGCACGGGGCTCGCTCATGGAACTCGACACCCTCGTGGAGATTGGCCGGCGACTCCGCTTCTTCGAATCGGCGAACGCCTCCTCCGTGGAGGCCGAGATCGTCGAACTGTCTCGGATGATCGGCACCCTGCAACGACGGCTCACACCGATAGGCGGACGCAATCCCTAGCACAGCCGCAACAAATGAAAAGGCGGAGGGGCTCCTCGCCTCTCCGCCTGCTCTGGCCGATGGCCGGCCGATGGCCTGCTCATCGCCTCTCGCCTATCGCCTTTCGCCTACGTTGCAGCCAGCACCGCTTTCTTCGCTGTCACGACTGGCGTGAGCCAGTTGTAGCGGTCGGGAACCTCGCCGGCGATGTAGGAGAAGAACTCGCTCTGGATCTTTTCGGTGACGGGGCCGCGACGGCCTTCTCCGACGGTGATCCGGTCGATCGAGCGGATCGGCGTCACCTCGGCGGCGGTGCCGGTGAAGAAGACTTCGTCCGCGACGTAGAGGAATTCGCGCGGGATGTCCTGCTCGATCACCTTGAAGCCGAGATCGCGGGCAATCGTCAGGATCGAGTCGCGCGTGATGCCCGGGAGCACCGAAGCTCCGAGCGTCGGCGTGTAGATGATGTTGTTGCGGACGACGAAGATGTTCTCTCCCGAGCCCTCGCTGACGTAACCACGCACGTCGAGCGCGATCCCTTCCGAGTAGCCGTCCGCGTCCGCTTCCATGCGGATGAGCTGCGAGTTCAGGTAGTTGCCCGTCGCCTTCGCCATGGCCGGGAAGGTGTTCGGCGCCATGCGCTCCCAGGAGGCGACGCGGACGTCGACACCCTGTTCGAGCGCCTCCTTGCCGAGATACTTGCCCCACTCCCACGCCGAGATACAGACGTCGACCGGGCAGTTGCCGGGGAAGACGCCGAGCGAGTGGAACCCGCGGTAAACGAGCGGGCGGAGGTAACAGCTCTCGAAGCCGTTCGCCTGGATGACCTCGACGCAGGCCTGGTTGAATTCCTCGACGGTGTAGGGAATCGCCATCCGGTAAATCTTCGCGCTGTCGAAGATTCGCCGGGTGTGCTCGCGCAGGCGGAAGATCGCCGAGCCCTGCTTCGTCTTGTAACAGCGGACACCTTCGAAGACGCCGGAGCCGTAGTGGATCACGTGGGACAGAATGTGGATCTTCGCGTCGGCGAAGTCGACCAGACGGCCGTTCATCCAGATTTTCTTGACTTCTTCGAAGGGCATGGAGGCCTCCTGGCGGGCTCGATCGGAGTGGGGACAGGGCTCACGCATTGCGAACCCGGGCGCGAGTATAGTTTCGGCCGATTTTCGAAGTCAACGTTCCGCGACACACCTCTCCGAGAGCTTCGTCGCGGCGGCCCGCTCGCGTATCATGCGCTCGTCTCCAGGGTGCGCGGGGCAATTGCGATGCGCGCCGGGGACGTTTCCACGATGAACCTCAAAGGACGCATCGCCATCGTCACGGGCGCCTCGAGCGGCATCGGCGCGGCCACTGCCCTGGCTCTCGCCGGCTCCGGCTGCCGCCTGGCGATCGCGGCGCGCCGACACGCCGAGCTCGACCGGGTGGCCGCGCGATGCCGGGAGCTTGGCTCCGAGTGCATCAGCATCCGGACCGACGTCCGAATCCGCGAGGACTGCATCGAACTCGTCCGCCGCGCGACGACGGAGCTCGGGCCACCGGACATTCTCGTAAACAACGCCGGCTTCGCGATCTTCGACACCATCGCCGACGCCAGCCCCGACGACATCCGGTCGATGCTCGACACCAACTATCTCGGAGCCGTGAACTGCGTCCAGGCGGTCCTTCCCGGCATGCTCGAGCGCGGCCGGGGCACGATCGTCAACGTCGCCTCGATCGTCGGCATCATGGGCTTCGCAGGCATGGGCGCCTACTGCGCAACCAAATTCGCGCTCCTCGGCTTTACCGAAGCTCTGCGCGACGAAGTGATCGATCGCGGAATCCGCGTCTCGGCGGTCTGCCCGGGCACGACCGACACCGAATTCTTCGTGACGGCGCAAAAAGGGAAAGCGCCCGCGGCGGAGCGCCTGATTCTGGCCGTACCTCCTGCCCGCGTGGCGCGCGCGGTGATGCGCGCGATCCGCGGGGGCAAGGCGAGGATCATCGTCCCGTGGCCGGCCGGCGCCTACATGCGCTTCAAGGAAATCTTTCCCGTCACGGCGCACTGGCTGATGCGAAAGACGTCTGAGCTGGTCGAGAGGGCAGGGCGTTGAACATCTCGCGAACTCCGGTCACCGCGGCGCTCATCGCGGCGATCCTTTTCGTCTTCGTGCTCCAGGTCGTCGCGGGAGCAAACCGCGATCCGCAGGTGCTCGTTCAGATGGGCGCGATCATGAAGGGCGTGATCCACCGCGGCGACTACTGGCGCCTTCTCGCCGCGATGTTCCTTCACGGCGGGTTCATGCACCTGTTCCTCAACGTCTGGGCACTCTGGCAGATCGGCGGAATCTTCGAGACGCTCTTCGGCTCTACCCGCTTCCTGCTGACCTACTTCGCCTCCGGGCTCGTCGCGTCGCTCGTGAGCTCGATCTTCATTCCGCCCTATACGCCTGGCGTCGGCGCGAGCGGAGCGATCTTCGGGATCATCGGCGCTCTCATTCTCACGCTGCGTCGCTCGCCGCTCTGGGGCCGCAGGGAGTGGAGCAGCGCTCTCGCGCGCCAGCTCGCCATCTGGGCGGGCATCAACATCGTGATCGGCTTCACGATCCCGGGCATCGACAACGCGGCGCACATCGGCGGCTGCGTGGCCGGCCTTCTGATCGGCCTCGTCCCCCACCGCGTCCCGCCGCCGCCTCCCGCCGAGATCCTGATCGACGTCCAGCCGATCGACCGCGATCGGGAGATGTAGACGTCACGACGGCGGAGCGCTGCTCCGCACGATTCAACACGACGCGACTGTCGCGATGCGCGGGAAGTCCGCCGCGCAGCCGGCCTCAGCCCCGCAGCTTTCGCAGCACGAGCCGGAGGTTCTGATCGCCGTAAAGGATCTGGTTGAGCCTCGACACCAGCGCGCGAATCTCCTCCGACGCCTCGGGCGAGACCTGGATCCGGTCGCTCTCGGGGAAGGGCGCGCCGGTGCTCGACTCCGCTACCTCGAAGCCGGTCTCCCTACCGATCGTCACCAGTGCCGCCAGGTGCCGCGGCCCGAGGTGCGTCGGATCCTTCCAGAGCTCGGAGGAGCTGACGACGACCGACTCGGCGTTAGGCGTCTCGAGCACGAGGTAACCGCCGGCACGAAGCGCGCGGGACGACTCGGTGAAGAGCGCAAACAGGACGTCGGCTGGCAGATGCTCGACGACGTGCATCGCGACGATCGTACCGACCGATCCCTGGCCGGCGCTCGCGAGGCACTCCGGGATCGAGCCGGCGCTGGCGTCGAGCCCGCGGGCCGCGAGATCCGCGACCGAGCGCTCGTTCGAGTCGAATCCCCTGGCGGCGATCCCCTCCTCGCGACAGAGCGCGAGCATCTCGCCGCGACCGCAGCCGACGTCGATGACCGGCGCCTGCTCGCGAACGAACGGCAGATAGTGTCTCGCGGCCTCGCGCACCTCGGCCTCGCTTCCTCGCAGCGCGTCCTCGAGCCGTCTGTAGACGAAATCGGAACGGAGCTTCGAAGCGGGAGCATCGGGGCCGACGAGGGGAGACGAGAGATCGCGCACCCGCGCGGCGACGCCTTCGATCTTTCGATCGACGGCTGCGACCAGGGCGTCCCCACGCCGTACCGCGATCGGAACGAGCTCTTCCATTCGCGCCACGTGCTCTTCGTGCGCCCGTCGCAGATCGTCACGGATCGCGGCGAGGTCGCCCCGCAGGTCGGACAGCAGATCGAGCGTGACGAGATTGAACCCCGTCTGGCGCTCGGACTCGCCCGACGCGCGAAGCAGCCTCGACGAGATCGCGCGGAGCATCCGGGAGAGCAGTCCAGCGCCCGGCGGATACCGCCAGTCGTTGCGCCACACTTCCCGCCAGCCCTCGAGTCCCTCGGGCGGGCGTTTGATGAATCGCTCGTCGCTCATGGCGTCGACAAAGAATACGGCGGCCGCAGGGCGGCCGCCGCAAAAAAGTTCGCTTCCACCGCCGCGAGGCGCGGCAGCCGGAGCTACGGCTGCGCTTCCTCGCCGACCGGATGGACCTCGACCTGGATCTTCGCGCTCACCTCGCGGTGCAGGCGAACCTCCACTTCGTGGTTGCCGAGCGACTTGATCGGGTGATCGATGTCGATCCTCCGCTTGTCGATCTCGACTCCCTGGGCCGCAAGCAGGTCGGCGATTTCGCTCGCCGTCACCGAGCCGAAGAGGAGACCCTCTTCGCCGGCACGCTTGTAGATGACGAGCTTGAGCTCGCCCATCTTGTCGGCCGCCAACTGCGCCACGTCTTTTTCCTTGGCGCTGAGAGCGGCCCACTTCTTGCGCTCGTGCTCGGCAGCCTTCAGGTTGCCGGGCGTCGCTTCGCGCGCGAGCGACTTCGGAATCAGGTAATTCCGGGCATATCCGTCTTTGACGGCGACGACTTCGCCGCGTCCGCCGAGCCCCCGGACCTCATCCGTCAAGATCACTTTCATCGGAGTCTTCCTTTCGCTTCAATTTCCGAAAATCGAAAAAACTGTCAAACAAGCCAATGAGAAACAGGATCCCGATGCCCACCAGGTTGAACGATACGAGGCAGAGCAGGATGAATGCGGGCACCGACGCGAGAAACTTCATCGGGCTCCGCGACATCAGCATCCTCAGGACCGCCATCCCCTGCATCCAGTAGAGCAGTGCGACGACCGCCAGCACGTTGATCCCCGCCGTCCTGAGGCTTCCCGTCGCGAACGGCGAGAGCCCCGAGACGATGAACACCACGAGCAGCCAGTCGGGCAGGGCGAAGAACCGCAGCCGGTACTGCCCGGCCTCCGGATCGCCGCGCCTGAGCCGCGGAACCATGACGACGGCGGCGAGGAACATCAACGCCGTGTTCACCATGATGACCGCGGGCAGAAACGAGGCGATGATCACGTCGCCTGCCTTTCGCATCAGCTCCAGGCTTTCGGCCGGGAGCTGCGAATTCATCGAGATTGCCTGATCAAAGATCGAACCGGCCTCGGACACGAGGCCGGCGTAGGGCGAGTAGCCCCACGCGAGTCGCATGATTCCCTCGACGACGACCACGCCGAGCGACGCCATACCGAACGTCGCCAGGAACGCGGCCCCCGAGGGGATCCGCCGCTCCACATGCTGCAACAGCAGCAGCGCGGGAGCCCCGATTTGAAAGACCAGCAGGCCCGCCGCAGTGAACCCTGCGAGCGAGGCCTCGCGCCCTCCACCGAGGGCGCCGAGAAGCATTACGGTCACCGTGACCATCAGGACGATGCGCGCCGCGTTCCGTCCGTACCGGAATCCCGCACTCAGCAGGATCGCCGGAACGAGCAGGTGGAGCGGCGGGAGCACCATGAGCGAGACCAGCAGCGCGTGGACGGCGATTCCGATTGCAGCCCGGAACCGTCCCGGCGCGCTGACCCCGACCGGCCCTGTGGACCCGGTGTCCGCGCCTGTCATCGCCCGCCTAATCCGTCCAGAAGGGGATCAGCGCCATCGTGCGCGCGCGCTTGATCGCCTCCTGCAGCTTCCGCTGATGGAGCGAGCAGGTTCCCGAAATGCGACGGGGCAGAATCTTGCCTCGCTCGGGGATGAACTGCTGAAGCAGCTTGATGTCCTTGAAGTCGATGTACTCGAGCTTCTCGACACAGAATTTGCAAACGCGCTTGCGGCGATAGAAGAACTTCTTCTTTCCGCCGCCATGGGCGCCGCCGCGCTCGCCACCACCACCACCAGACGAGCTTCGGCGCGGACCTGAACCAGGAGAAGTATTCGACATATGCTGTTTCCTCCCTCGTTACTCGGCCGCCGGCGTTGCCGGGGCTTCGACCACCGCCTCAGGCGCCGGAGCCGGAGCCACGGGCTCGGCTGGGGCGGCGGGGGCGGAAACGGCAGCAGGCGTCGCGGAGACGCGCACCTTCTTGGGGTTGCGCGCGGCAAGCTTGGCTGCCCTCTTTGCCATCAGATCGACGCGAACGATGATGTGGCGCATTACCTTGTCCGAGTTCTTCATCTTGCGGTCGAGCTCGGACAGCTGGTCCGACCCGGCTTCGAAGACCCAGAGATGGTAAAAGCCCTCGTTCAGCTTCTCGATCGGATAGGCGAGACGACGGCGTCCCCACGTGTCCTCACTGACAAGCTTCGCGCCGCTCTTTTCAGCGATCGAACGAAACTCCGTCAGCAGGTCGGTGGCTTCCGTCTCACTGAGTTGGGGAGAAACGATGGACAGGACTTCGTAAGTCCTCATGTGACCTCCTTCTGGCCTAAAGGAGCCCCGTCATGCGGGGCCCAAGGAGTAGGCAGATTGTAAAGAAACGCCCGGGTGCGCCGGGCTCGCAAACGCCTAGTAATTGTATGGGATGAGGGTTTATTCCGAGAACCAGTCATCCCGGAGGCAGGCGCGCTCCACTTTCTTCATTCCGCATTCTTTATTCGACATTCTTCATTTCGGTTCTTGTAGAGGCTCAGAAACCGAAATGAAGAATGTCGAATAAAGAATGAGGAATGAAGAAATGGCAGCAATGGGAACGAGTTAGCGTTGCGACGCGGCTCAATTCGACGGCACGGCCCCAGCCTCCCGCCCCACCCTCACGCCCGTCTCGCCGTCGACGAACCCCTGGTAGAGCGTCAGCCGCTGAACGGGCTCGTAGCCGGCGGCACGGATGAGCCGCTTCATTTCGTCGGAGGTGACGTGGTTCCGGGCACCCGCGGCCGCGACAACGTTCTCCTCGATCATGATCGAGCCCATGTCGTTCGCGCCGAACTCGAGGGCGAGCTGCCCGATGCCGAGTCCCTGCGTCACCCACGACGACTGGATCGAGCGAACGTTGTCCATGTAAATCCGGGCCACGGCCTGCATCCGGAGATACTCGAATCCGCTCTCGGGCGGGATGTCGGTCATCTCGGTGTTCTCGTTCTGGAAGGTCCAGGCGATGAAGGCCGTGAAGCCCTGCGTCTCGTCCTGGAGCTCACGCACGACGCGCAGATGCTCGATCCGGTCCTCGAGCGTCTCGCCCTGGCCGAACATCATCGTCGCCGTCGTCCGCAGCCCGAGCTCGTGCGCCACGCGGTGGACGTCGAGCCAGCCCTTCGTCGACGCCTTCGGATACGACAGCGAGTCGATCCGCACGCTGTCGACCAGGATCTCGGCGCCGCCTCCCGGGACCGACTGCAGGCCCGCGTCGATCAGGCGCTGCATGACCTCGCGCAGCGGCTTCTTCGTGATCCGCGCCACGAAGAGGATCTCGGGCGCCGAGAAGGCGTGACGGTGCACCTCGGGGAACTCCTCGCGCATCCAGCGGAGCAGCTCCTCGTAGTACTCGAGCGGAAGGTCCGGATGCACCCCCCCCTGCAACAGGACGCCCGTCCCGCCGAGGTCGATCGTCTCCTGGATCTTCTGCCTGAGCTCCTCGCGGGAGAGCAGGTACCCCTCGGGATCTCCCGGCCTCCGGTAGAACGCGCAGAACTTGCACTTGTAGACGCAGACGTTCGTGTAATTGATGTTGCGGTCGACGATGTAGGTCACGACCTTCGGGTCGTTGAGCCGGTTGCGTATGGCGTTCGCCGCGGCTCCGAGCTCGAGCAGCTCGCCGTCGCGAAGCAGCGTGACCGCTTCGTCGTCGGTGATCCGGGTTCCCGCAACGGCCTTGCGGAGGATTGCGCTCACTTCGGCTCGATCAGCCATTCGATCTCTCGTTCTCCGTCGATGAGCCGGTACTTTGCGGCGAGCGCGAAGAAACGCGCGAGCGCCGACCTCTCCCGACTGCCGAAGTCGTAATGCAGGGCCGAGCGGAAATATTCGATCAGCTCGCCGAGCGGAAGCGCCAACTCGCCCGATGCTTCGCGGGCGATGGCCTCGACCTGCGCGAGTCCTGCCTCACGGCTCGCGGCGAGTCTCGCGACCAGCTCCGCCGGCGTCTTCCCGCCGAGCCCCGCCTCGATCGCCTCCCGCCTGCCGGCCCAGAGCGCGAAGACGAACGGCTCGTCGAAAAGCGCGTTCCACTCCGAGACCAGATCGTACCGGTATTTCGCGGACGACGGGAGCTCGCGCGAGACCTGAAGCGCCCGGTCGCCGATGACGACCGCGGCGTCGTGCCCTTCGAGCCGGAGCAGTTCCGAGGCCTCCACCGGATCGAACTTCACCGCGCCGTAGCCCTCCGGGCCGAGCCGTTCGCCGATCAGGATTCGCGCCAGCGTCACCGAGGTGCGCGAGCTCGGGTCGAGCGCAACGCTTCGAATCCGCTCGAGCGGGACTTTCGAGACGAGCAGCACGCTGCGAACCTCGGTCCGCGAAGCGATGCAGATCTCCGGGATGGCGACCACTCCCGGAATCCGTGCCATCTCGATCGCCGGAATCAGCGCGAGCGCGGCGGAACCGCCGGCCACGAGGTCCGCGCAGCGGGCGGGCGACGCGAACTCGAACTCTTCACCCGGCTCGGGAGTGCGGGTAAGGCCCCACCAGAGGGGGCGCGCGTTCAGGAACGAGATCAGGGCGTATCGCAATGGGCTCTTGCTCGAAGGCTGCCGGGTGGTGAATGCTGTGTCGGCCCGCTTCGGCGCAATCATTCACGATTCGACGCCGCACATCAACACGGGCCTGGAGAACGCGTGAACGAACTCGACGCCTACCGCCGCACGACGCTCTTCCAGGTCGACGAGACCGGGCAGCTCTTCATCTCCCCGGCGATCCGGGGATGGGAGCCGATAAACGAGCGCGGGATCAACGTCGTGGTCGACCTCGAAGGGGATATCGACCACGGGGTGCCGACGCTTCCGAACTCGATTCTCTACCTCTACTTCCCGATCCACGACGAGGAGCTTCCCAACCTCGCGAAGCTCCACGCGATCGCCGAGCTCGGCGCGTCACTCATCACCTCGGGGCACCGGGTCCTCTCCCACTGCGGCATGGGCTTCAACCGCTCGGCTCTGGTAGCGGGCCTCGTCATGAACAAGCTCGGCATGCCCGGCCCGGAAGTCGTCACAACGATCCGGAAGAAGCGGACGGGCGCACTGTTCAACGAGAACTTCGCGAGGTTCCTGGAAGAGCTATGAAACGCGGAACGCTCAACGCTCGCGAGTCGTGGTCGGTGCGCTGCCCACTGCAGCTATTCTGGCGCGTGACATTGGCGCCGCGTCCGTGAAAGGCCGTCCTTGCCCGGTTCGGCTTCCCAACTTCAGGGCTTCCGTTCCGCGTTTCGCGTTTCACGTTCCGCGTTCTTCAGTACTTTGTCGGTGGCAGTGCGCGCGGAGCGCCGGAGAGGCGCGCCGGCGGATTGAACAGGGCGTCGATGCTCCACTGCGAGTACGGATGGTAACGAGGCCTCGCGCGGGAGTAGATGTCGAGAGCGCGCGGTCGCTCGCCCGTGTTCAGAAGGGTGGCGTAGATCGCGTACAGTCCGCTACCCGATCCGACCGACATCAGGTAACGCTCCATGGCATCGAACGACGGCGCGTACCTGTGCATCGCGCTCCTCAATGACCAGCGGAAGAGCAGAGAGAGATTTCGCGTGGCATCGAAGCCGAACGTCGACTCGAGCGTGCCCATTCGCGTCGCGATGATCGAGTCGCGCGCGTTGCGCAGGAAGTAGGCGAACTCGTGGGGGCTCCAGCCGGAGGTGCGGAGACTCGAAGGCGCGGCACCCGAATGGAAAGCGGCAAGCTCTCGGTCGACTGCCGCGAAGCGCGTGGACGATACGTCGCCGGCATTCGCCGGGATTCCGGATTCGAAGATCCATTCCTCGAGGCGCAGCTCCGTTTCCAGTCCGGGCTTCCCTGCCAGGGGACCGGCGCGGAGCGACGCGAGGAACCCCGCGGCATCGATCCATCGGAACTGATGGCGCGAGAAGAAGGCCTTGATGAAGAGGTCGAACTCCGCGCGGCCAACACGCTCTTCGAGCGTACGCATGAACGAGTAGCCCTTCTCGTAGGCGAGCGTCGAGAAGCCCTCGTTCGGGTCACGCCCGCCGAAATCCTGGTGCAGGCTGGTCGAGCCACCACTCGCTGTCACTGCATCGACGTGCGCGTGGAGATTCGTCGCTCCGTTCGCGGCGAGCATCTCCTCGTAGTCACGCCCGAAGAGCTCCTCCATGATCCGCCGTTCCAGCCAGACAGTCAGTCCCTCGTTGAGCCAGACGCCGTCCCAGTTGGCAGTCGTCACGAGGTTTCCCGACCAGGAATGGCCCAACTCGTGCGCGATCAGTGACACGAGCGACCCGTCACCGGAGATGAAGGAAGGGTTCACGAAATTCAGGCGGGCGTGCTCCATCCCTCCGATGTGGTAGGAGGGGGGCATGATCGCCAGGTCGTAGCGCTCCC
>JAMPYE010000048.1 GCA_023700825.1 Thermoanaerobaculia bacterium
CGCGATCTTCGAGGCCGCGTGCGACGTGTCGAAACAGGGAATCACGGTCACACCCGAGGTGATGATCCCGCTGATCGGCACGGTGAAGGAGTTCACCATCACTCGCGAACTGGTCGAGCGGACCGCCCGAAAGGTCTTCGAGGAGAAGGGGCTCGAAGTGCCGGTGATCATCGGGACGATGATCGAGATCCCGCGCGCCGCGTTGATGGCGCGAGCGATCGCCGAGGAGGCGGCCTTCTTCTCGTTCGGAACCAATGACCTCACACAGATGACGTTCGGCTTTTCCCGAGACGACGTCGGCTCGTTCATGCCCTCGTACATCGAGAAGAAAATCGTCGCCCGCGACCCGTTCGAATCGCTCGACACGGAAGGGGTCGGCCAGCTTGTCCGCCTCGGAACGGAGGAAGGGCGCAAGGCGAACCCGGCGCTCAAGGTCGGCGTCTGCGGCGAGCACGGCGGCGACCCCGACTCGATTCGCTTCTTCAGGAAAGTCGGCCTCGATTACGTCTCGTGCTCCCCGTTTCGCGTGCCCGTCGCGCGCCTGGCCCAGGCCCAGGCCGAGCTCGACGAGGTTGCGAAGGAAGCGTGAGGGAGCAGAGTGCTGAGTGCTGAGTTTGGGGTTGTTAGTTGTTGATTGTTAGCCAGGCATTGTGAGTTGTTAGGCTGCGGATGCGAGGCGGGAGTCAGCGACGGCAGGGCTCTCGCGTCGGGGTTGGGTTTCATGACGACGGCCGGGCGTAGCCTCCGGCCGAAGACCGGGGGAACGATTCGCGGCCGAGTCTCGTCAATGCGTGGCGTTGCCTTCCTTGAACAGCCGCCAAATCGCGGTGGCGTGTTCGACGTCGTTCCAGGCCAGTGAGCCGTCCGGCTCGCGGCCGGCCACGCACGCCTTCGCCTCCTCCGCCTCGACCGCCGAGGCTGGCTCGAGCTGATGCCACGCGACATTCGGAATCAGCCAGCGAACGGACGTCTCCGCCGCGGTTCGAACGACGAGAAAGACGCGGCTCGTGTGGGGCGCGGCCACGAGAAACCACTCGCGCCCCTGCGTGGAGTCCGATCCTGAGGCCAGAATCAGCATCTGCTCGACCGACATCGGGAGCAGCGTATCAGCAATCGCGGCGGAGTACCGAACGAGCGACGCAGTCCCAACCGGACCCGCATCTCTCAATTCTCAATTCAATATTCTTAATTCGGCTCCCCGCCTGACTACTCGCTGTGGCGCGCCGACAGCCGCTCGCGAATCGCGTCGCCGGCCTCGACCTTCCGCAGTACTTTCTCGAGGATCATCCAGATCTCATCGAGACGCTTCTCGATCTTCGAGAGCCGGTTGTCGATGTCCGCGTTCTCGATCTCCTCGATCAGATCCATGAACATCGGGTCCGATGCCGACGCCCTGTCCTCCGGATTCGGGATCGCCGTCATCGTGTCGTCGCTGTCATCGGGGCGCAGTTCCGGATAGAGGTGATCGATCATCTTGTCGATCGAGCTCTGGGGCGCGATCATCGGAAGCGCGATCATCCCGGTCACTGCCTCGATCATCCGGATGACGTCCACGTCGGTCGGATCGGCCATTGCGACCTGCAGCTTGTCGCCGTCGACCCGTATCGGCACCGCGTGACAGTCGCGCGCGGTCTTTGCGGGGAGCCGGCGCAGCACCTTTTTTGGAATGTCGATGTTGAGCAGGCTGATGCAGGGAATGTCGATCTGCTTCGAGAGAAAGGCCGCGAGCACGTTTTCGTCGATGAACTTCAGCTCGACGAGCGTCGAACCGAACTTCCGTCCCGTGCGCTTCTGCTGCTCGAGCGCAATCGACATCTGAACCTCGTCGATGAGATTCGCGGCGAGGAGCATGTGCCCGAGATTCTCGCGCTGCACCAGACTAGTCCTCCGAAGGTAATTCTACGCGCGCCCGGGAGACGGCACACCGTATCGGACGATAGCGGCGGGAGCGTCAACGGATCTTCCCGCCAGCGTGTCACGAGCCGTGCGCCCGTCCCGTTCTGCGCGCGGATCACGCGCTCATGATACCGACCGCGGCGCCCGGCGGATACGCTCGGCCACTGTGGAGGCCACGACCTGCCCGTATCCGCTGAGGAAGAGCAGCACGAACGGCATCGCCACGAAGTGCCCCTGCTCGAAGAACACCCCGAGCGAGACGAGAAAGAAAAGGGAAAGAAGCGACTCCGCGACGGGGAGACGGTCGAAGCGATCGAGAGTCACAGAACCGGTGTGCCCTCCCGACTTCGGCGTCCGGCTGAAGTAGCCCCCGCGCTGGAAGAGCCCTTCGAGTACCGCGGCCGCGTTGACGACCGACATCCCGATTCCGACCGGGAGCACGGAGAGAATCTCGCGCGTCGTGAGGCGGCGACCGACCTGGCGCTGTCCCTCCACGTAGAACGCGACGACCGACATGGTCGACGCGAAAAAGAGCGCGGCGTCGATCACGAGCGACCAGCCGATCCCAGACAGATGCCTGAGCGCGAGCGCCGGGACCATCAGCAGCGCGAGAAGTAACGTCAGAAGGTAGGCGCAGTTGTTCGTGAGGTGAAAGAACGCCTCGAGCTTCGTCGCCAGCGGAAGCTCGGCGCGCGCGACTTGCGGCAGAATCCGCCGCGCCGTCTGTAGCGATCCCTTCGCCCAGCGGCGCTGTTGCGAGTGGAACGCAGCGATCGTCCCGGGAAGCTCCGCCGGCACCTCGGCGTCGGGAAGAAACACGAAACGCCAGCCGGCCAGTTGCGCGCGGTACGAGAGGTCGAGATCCTCGGTGAGCGTCGCGTCCGACCAGCCGCCAGCCTCCTCGATCGCCCGCCTTCTCCAGATCCCCGCAGTGCCGTTGAAGTTGAAGAATCGTCCCGAGAAACAGCGCGCGGCCGATTCCACGGCGAAGTGCGCGTCGAGATAGATCGCCTGCGCCCGTGTGAGCGCCGACTCGTCGCGGTTCAGATGTCCCCACCGTGCCTGGACCATTCCAATGCCGGCGGACGCAAACCACGGAACCATCCTCTCGAGGAGGTCGGGCGGCGGCACGAAGTCGGCGTCGAAAACCGCGATCAACTCGCTCGTCGTCAGCCCGAGGCCGTGTGCAAGCGCCCCCGCTTTGAACCCGATCCGCTCCCGTCTCCGGACGTGATCGATCGAGACACCTTCCCTGCGATGCGCGGCAACCCGCTCGGCGATGATCCCGACCGTCTCGTCGTCCGAGTCGTCGAGCACCTGGATGTGCAGGTGTCCCGCGTAGCGAAACGCGGCCGCGGCGTCGACCAGACGCGCCGCGACACAGGGCTCGTTGTAGATCGGCAGCTGCACCGTCAGGCCGGGCCACACCGCGGGTTCGGGAGGCGCCGCACGTCCGGCAGCACTAAACTTGCGGCGCAACCGGACGAGTGCATAACGATGGATCCCGTAGACCGCCAGCGCGACGAGCAGCGCGTAGTAGACGCCGAGCAGAACCAGGTCGGAAGCAGAGAGGATCGCCTTCATGCGGGACTCGTGGGCGGCGTCATTGTACTCGCGGCGATCCTCGGGGCGATGCCATCGGCCACCGTGAGATTCGGCACCGTTGCGTTCCTCGCTCTCTACGGTGCCGCGCTCGCGATCTGGTTGACGATCGCACTGGCTCCGCGATTGCGCACCGCCGTGCTCTCCTTCCCGGCCGTGGCGCTCGTCGCCGTCGTCCTCCGGCTCATGGTCTTCCCCGCGGGTCCGGAGCTTTCCCATGACGTGCAGCGCTACCGGTGGGACGGTCTCGTCGCCGCCAGCGGGCTCAGTCCTTACGCACACCCTCCCGACTCCCCGGCGCTGGCGCCCCTCCGCACCTCGTGGCACGCGCTGATCAACCATCCGGAGATCCGCACCATCTATCCCCCCGCGGCTCAGAGCATATTTGCGGTCTGGGCGCTCGCCGGCGGCTCGCTGCTGGCCTGGCGGTTGCTTCTCCTCGCGTTCGACCTGGCGATTCTGCGCATGCTCGGGCCACGATCCGCGCTGCTTTGGGCGACCTGCCCTCTCGTCACTGTCGAAGGATTCTGGAGCGCGCACCTGGAAGTCGTTCCCGCCGCGCTGCTACTCGCGGCGACGTGCGCCGTCGCGCGTCGAAAGGAATTGAGCGGCGCCATCGCGGCCGGGCTCGCCATCGGGATGAAGATCGTTCCCGTCGCGGCTGTGCCCGCTCTCGCATCGTTCACGTCGCGGCGCGCGCGATTCTTCGCGCTGCTCGCGCTCACGCTCCTGCTTCCCGTACTTCCTTTCCTCGCGAGCGGCCCGCTCATGCCCGGGTTCGGCGACTACGCGCGCCGCTGGGAGTTCAACGCGCCGCTCTACGAGTCGCTGGAATGGCTCGCCGGCGCCTCGGACGCCGACGTCGCGCTCAAGGCGCTTTGGAGCAGCGTGAAGGACTCGCTCGGCGCAGAGGCGATCTCCCCGTTCGTCTACGCGCAGCTGCATCCCGAACGCATCGCGCGCGCTCTCTGCGGGCTCGCCTTCCTCGCGGGGCTCGTCGCCGCGATGCGCATTCGTTCGGTCGAGGCTCGCGTCGCATGGTCGGTCGCCGCACTCCTGCTCTGCGCGCCGGCGCTCCACCCCTGGTACTGGATCACGCTGCTGCCGGTCGCGCTCGAGGCACGGTCGCGGCTCCTCGTCGCGCTCGCCGCCGTCAGTCCGGCCTCGTACCTGCTTTACACCGGGCTCCCCGCCGTCGCTCCGCTCGCTGCGGCGGCAACATACCTGTTACCGCTTGTCGCAACGCTGGCGTTCAGGCGTACGATGACTTCCTCGCGTGCGGCCGCGGCCGGGGAGCGCCCCGGCTCGGGCTGACGAAACCCGCGGCCCCGTCGGGGCGTCGAAGACACATCGTGCGACTTGCGCCGGCATCGATTCTCCTCGCTGCGATCGCGGCGTTCTCGTCGGGTTGCGGCGAGAGCACGACCGGCGCGTCGCCGAAGACCGCGGACGAGCCGCTCCGCGTCACCCGCGGCGACTTCAGGCAGCAGCTCCACCTGTCCGGCGAGATCGAAGCGGCCGACGGCGTCTCGATCGTCGTTCCACGCCTCCCGAACTGGCAGACCACGATCAAGACGATCGTCGAGGACGGAACGCGCGTCGACACGGGAGCCGTTCTCGCCGAGCTCGACTCGACCCCGTTCTCGACGGGACTCGAGCAGAAGCACGACTCTCACGCCGACGCCGTGCAGCAGCGCACGCAGCAGCAGGCGCGCAGCGCGGCCGAGCTCGAGAAGCTGGAGTTCGACCTGGAGCGCTCGCGTATCGAGCTCGACAAGGCGAAGATGAAGGCCGCGATCCCCCCGGAGATCCTCCCCCGCAGGGAGTACGAGGACAACCAGCTCGCGCTGCGGCGCGCCGAAGTCACGCACGAGAAAGCGAAGAACGACCTCGAATCGAAGCGGCGCGCCGCCGGCGCCGAGGTCGCAAACGTCCAGATCCAGATCGACAAGGCACGGAGCGAGATCGCCACCGCAGAGGAAGCGATCTCCTCGATGTCGCTCCGCGCCCCGTCGCCGGGCGTCGTCATCCTCGGAGAGAACCAGGAGACGGGACGAAAATATCAGGCCGGCGACACCGTCTGGGTCGGCAACCAGCTCATTTCGATCCCGAACCTCGACACGCTTCGCGTGAGCGCCCTCGTGATCGACGTCGACGACGGCAAGGTCGTCCCGGGCCAGCGGGCCGAGATCGTCCCCGACGCGTACCCGGAGATCCGCCTGACCGGAACGGTCGAGTCGGTGACGACGGCGGCAAACAGCCAGCGTCCCGAGTCGCTCCGCCGCGCCTTCGTCGCGACGATCGCGCTCGACAAGACGAACGCTCGCGACAAGCTCCGCCCCGGATTCTCTGTTCGCGTCACGGTCCTTCGCGTGGAGGAGAAAGGCGCTCTCCTCGTCCCGCGGGCGGCGCTCGACCTGAGTGGCGGTAAGCCGATGGCGAGAACGCGGCGCGGCAAGCTCGTACCGGTGACGCTTGGGGAATGCAACGACCACCAGTGCGTGATCCGCGAGGGGCTCGCCGAAGGCGACCTCCTCTCGAACGCCACGCCGCGGGGAGCGGCCTCTTGATCACGCGCCGCCGCCGGATCGCCATCGTCACCGGGGGGCTCGCGCTGTGCGCGCTCGCGGGCGCCGCGGTGGATCGCACGCTCTCCGAGAAGGGCCTCGACTTCGAGACGGTCCGCCGCGAGGACCTCGCCATCGGCGCCGAAGTTCGCGGTTCGCTCTTCGCGGTGGAGACCGATACGCTCTCTCCCCCGCAGCTGCAAAACGTATGGCGCTACCAGATCTCGAGCCTCGCGCCCGAAGGCTCCGAGGTGAAGAAGGGAATGCCGGTGATCGGCTTCGACTCGAGCGAGCAGGCGCGAGAGCTCCAGGAGCAGGAGGCCGAACGCGATTCGGTGAAGAAGGAGATCGAGAAGCGGCGCGCCGATCTGAAGCTCGAACGCGACGCCGAGACCTTCGCGCTCGACGAGGCCAGGGCCCGCCTGCGCAAGGCCGAGCTCAAGCTCGAGACACCCTCGACCGTGATGAAGGGCACCGAGTTGCAGGAGGCGCGCGCCGACCACGAGATTGCGCGCCAGGAGATCATCCATCTCGAGACGCGCCTCGACGCGATCGCGGGCGCGGCGCGGGAAGAAGTCGAACTGCTCGCAGGTAAGCTCGAGCGCGCCGAGCGTCGCATCCGAGACCTGCAGTTCGCGATCGACGCGATGACGGTGAAGGCGCCGCGAGACGGGATCGTCGTCATGATCCAGGGCTGGGAAGGCGAGAAGAAGAAGGTCGGCGACACCGCGTGGCGCGGCCAGCCGATCATGGAGATTCCGAACCTGCAGAAGATGAAGGCGCGCGGCGACGTCGACGAGGCCGAGGCCGGCAGGCTCGCGCTCGGGCAGCGCGTGTCGCTCCGGCTCGACGCGCAGCCCGACCTCGAGCTCCGCGGGAGGATCGACCTCGTCGCCGAAGGTGTGCGCAGGGAGTCCCCGACCGTGCCGCTCAAGGTGCTTCCCGTCGAGATCGTGCTCGACAAGGTCGATCCGGCGCTGATGAAACCAGGAATGCGCTTCCGCGGTACGGTCGAGTACGACCGCGCCGCGAACGCGACCGTCGTGCCGCTCGACGCCGTCTTCGACTCTCCCGCCGGCCCGGTCGTGCAGAAGCGCGGCGTCTGGGGAACGACCACCGTCAACGTCGAGCTCGGACGACGAAATCGCGAAAAGGTCGAAGTGCTGAAGGGCCTCGACGCAGGCGACCGCGTAGTCGTCCGCCGCGAGAGCGCGACGAAGGAGGGCGAGTGAACCGGAAGCGGATCGCGGCAGCCAGCGTCGTCACGCTTTCGCTCGCGGCATGCACTTTCGCGCTCGTCCGCGCGAACGGCTCGGGCGACGTCCCGACGCTCGTCGTCACGGAGAGCGAGTTCCGGCGCCAGGTCACCGCCGAAGGCGAGCTCCGCGCGGTGAAGTCGACGCCGATCAACACCCCCGTCCGCATCCGCCGGCCGATCCGCGTCGCCACGCTTCTCGACAACGGCTCGCTCGTGAAGAAGGACGACGTGCTCGTCACCTTCGACCCGACCGACTTCGAGACCGAGCTTCGCGACGGCGAGGCGATGTTCGGAACGTCGCGCAACGACCTCGAGCGGCTCGACCTGCTGAGCGGCGCGGTTCGGCAGAACCTCACACTCGACGCCGCGCAGGCGCAGCGCGAGTACGACGCCGCGCAGCAGTTCACGAAGAAGGACGCCGAGATCTTCTCGCGCTTCGTCGTGATCGAGTCGCAGATCGACCAGGACCTCGCGCTCCGCAAGCGCGACAATGCCGAGAGCACGAAGACCACGCGCGGCCAGCAGGCCGCGGCGGAGCGGCAGATCACCGAGATCGACCGCCGCAAAGCGGAGATCAAGCTCGAAGGGGCCCGCGAGGGGCTCGACTCGCTCGTCATCCGCGCCCCGCACGACGGCGTCTTCGTCCTCAAGCCCAACCCGTGGGACGGCGAGCTCGTCAAGCTCGGGCAGACCGTCTGGCGCGGCTTCCCGATCGGCGAGCTCCCCGATCTCGCCACGATGGAAGCCGAGATCTTCGTGCTCGAAGCCGACGCCGGCGGGCTGAAAGCCGGCATCCCGGTCACGCTCGTCGTCGAGTCGAGCGCGGCCCGCGGCCACGCCGGGAAGATCAAGAGCGTGGAGCCGCTCGCCAAGCCGCGCATGCGCGGCGTGCCGGTGCAGTACTTCAGCGCGATCGTCGAGATCACGAAGACCGACCAGGCCGTGATGAAGCCGGGCGCGCGCATCCGCGCGACGCTCACGCTCGAGAAGCTCGACAAGGCGATCGCGGTTCCGCGCAACGCGCTGTACGACCGCAAGGGAAAGCGCGTCGTCTTCCGGAAGGAAGGTTCCCGTTTCGTCCCGGTCGAAGTCACGCTCGGCTCGGCGTCGCCGGGGAAGGTCATCGTCGAGAAGGGGCTGAAACCGGGTGACGTCATCGCGCTCACGGCCCCCGACGACGCGGGCGAGGGGGCGAGTTGACCTTCGACGAGTCGCTTCTGACGGCGCTGACGAACCTCCGCGCGCACAAGCTGCGCACGACGCTCACCATGCTCGGCATGATCTTCGGCGTCGGCGCGGTAATCGCGATGCTCTCGATCGGCGCGGGCGCCGAGAAGCAGGCGCTCGAGTCGATCGGGAGTCTCGGCGTTCGCAACGTGCTGATCCGCACGATCGAGCTCGACGCCGACGACCGCGCCGAGATCCGCAAGAAGTCGCTCGGCGTCTCGCTGCGCGACGGCGAGGCGATCGCCGAGGCGGTCGACGGAGTCGAAGCGGTCTATCCGCGCATCGAGGTGAAGGTGCACCGGATTTCCTCGGCCGGCCGCAAGACCGAAGGCAAGGTGCAGGGAGTCGCCTGGGCGAGCGCCCAGGCCCTGCCGATTGCGGAGGGCCGCGCCATCGATGCCCGCGACGAGGCGTCGCACGCGCAGGTCTGCCTGATCGGCCCGCGCATTCGCAACGAGCTCTTCGGCTACGGAGGTGCGGTCGGCAGGACGCTGAAGGTCAACGACGTCTGGTTCGAAGTCGTCGGAATCCTCGGCACCTCCCCCGGCGGCGCGTCTAAAGTCGAAGGAATGCCTGCGATGTCGACCGCGCGGGAGATTTACGTGCCGGTGACGACCGCGCAGCGGAAGTTCGACCGCGACCCGCTCGACTCGCCCGTCGACGAGCTCGTCGTGCGGCTCCGCGAGGACGTCTCCCCCGCGAAGGCCGCGGAGTTGATGAAGACGCTGCTCGACCGCCTGCACGCGGGCGAGAAGGACTACGAGATCATCGTACCCGAGGCGCTGCTCGAGCAGAGCAGGAAGACGCAGCGGATCTTCGCGATCGTGATGGGCTCGATCGCCGGAATTTCGCTCCTCGTCGGCGGCATCGGGATCATGAACATCATGCTCGCCTCGGTGCTCGAGCGGACGAGAGAGATCGGCATTCGCCGCGCGTTAGGCGCGCGGCGGCAGGACATCCGGACGCAGTTCGTCATCGAGGCGTTCGCGATCAGCATCGCCGGCGGCTTCGTCGGCATCGTGACCGGCGTCGTCCTCGCCCGCATCGTAGCGGCCTCGGCGGGCTGGCCAACCGTCGTCACGATCACCTCGCTCGTTCTCTCGACCGGCGTCTCGATGGCCGTCGGCCTCGCATCAGGAATCTACCCCGCGATGCGCGCCGCGAAGCTCGACCCGATCGAAGCGCTGAGATACGAGTGAGAGCTGGGGTTGTTAGTTGTTAGTTGTTAGACGGGCGAGCGCGTCGTCACGGTCGCGGACATGGCCCGTGTCACAGACAGACGAGGTTCAGGCCAGAATCAACTAACAACTAACAACTAACAACCCGCTACGCCTGCTCGCTCTTCAGGCTTCTCGTCATCAGGCGCTGGATCGCGTTGCGCGGCGTCTCGTTCTCGTAGAGGACGCGAAACATCTCGTGCGTGATCGGCATCTCGATACCCAGTTTCTCTGCGAGGTCGTTCGCCGATCGGGTCGTCTTCACGCCTTCCGCCACCTCTCGTGTCTCTCCGAGGATCGCCTCGAGCGTCTTCCCCTGGCCGAGCTGCACTCCGAGCCGGCGGTTGCGCGAGAGCGCGCCGGTGCAGGTGAGGATGAGGTCACCCATCCCGGTGAGCCCCCCGATCGTCTCGGGGCGCGCGCCTAACGCCATCCCGAGCCGTCCGAGCTCGTGGAGGCCGCGCGTGAGCATCACGGCGGTCGTGTTCGAGCCGAGACCGATCCCCTCGATGATTCCGGCCGCGATCGCCATGACGTTCTTCATCGAGCCGCCGATCTCGGCGCCCGTCACGTCACTCGAGCTGTAGAGTCGGAAGTACTTGCAGGAGAGGGCCTCCTGGATCTCGCGCGCCAGCACTTCGTCGGCCGACGCAATGACTGCGGCTGTCGGATCGCAGCGAGACAACTCCGCGGCGAATGTCGGCCCGGAGAGACATCCGAACGCCGTCAGACGGTCGCCCAACACCTCGGCGCTGATCTCAGACATCCGACGGAGCGATTCGTTCTCGATCCCCTTGGTCGCCGAGATCACCCGCACGGGGCCGGGAAGGTGCTCCTTGATCTTCCCGATCACCCCTCGGTAGTGATGGCTCGGCGTGACCATCAGCAGCGTCGACGAAAAGGTCGCAGCCGCCTCGAGCGAGGTCGTCGCCTCGAGTCGATAACTGAACTTGGCCTGAGGCAGATAGACGGGATTGCTCCTCGTCTCCGTGATTGCCGCGACGACTTCCGGCTCGTGCGCCCAGAGCATCACGTCGTGTCCGCAGCGATCGGCGAGCTCCGCGAGCGCCGTGCCCCATGATCCCGCTCCGATGACTGCTATCTTCACGATCTCCTCCTCACTTCGGAAGCCGATTCTCGCTGCCGCCCAGAATGCGCCTGAGGTTCGACTGGTGTTTGACGATGATCAGCAGCGAGATCGCCGCGCTGAAGATCAGGATCCACTTCGGCTCATGGAAAACGTAGCTCAACACCGGAGGCATCGACGCTGCCGACGCGACCGATCCGAGCGAGACGTAGCGCGACACGAGCGCGACGATCAGAAAGACGACGAAGGCGATCCCCATCGCCCCGAGGTTCAGCCCGAGGAAGACGCCCGCGGCGGTGGCGACACCTTTCCCTCCGCGGAACCCGAGCCAGACGGGAAAGACGTGCGCGACTACCGCGAGAAGCGCCGCGAGGCCGAGCCAGAACGCCTTCGACGTCAGCGGGCCACCCGACGCGTCGAGCGCCCACGGCCACGACGGATGCGCAAGCAGAAAGCGCGCCAGCCAGATCGCGAACCATCCCTTCGCGAGATCGAGCGTCAGCGCGAGGATCCCAGGGAGCTTCCCCTGCGTTCGCAGCACGTTCGTCGCGCCGACGTTGCCGCTCCCGTGCTGGCGGATGTCGTCGCCCGAGAACCAGCGCGTGATCAGGAAGCTGAACGGAATCGAGCCGAGCAGGTAACACCCGGCGATGAGAAGCAGCGGCGTCAGTTGCACGCCGACATTCTAGAGCAGGCCGGAGGCCGGAGGCCAAAGGCCGTCGCAGGCGCTGCTTTGCGCTGGCCGTGCCGGCAGCTCATGTGGAGAGCGAAAGCGGAGCTTTCGCTCTTCCACGCCGAAGCGGAGCTTCGGCGTGTCGCGGTGCGGACAGCGGGCGGAAGCCGCCGCTTCCGCCGAGGAAGTGCGCAAGCTGCGCTTGCGCACTCCACACGCGCACTCCGCATTTCGCACTCCGCGTTCCGCATTTCGACTACGTCTCGGTGCTCTCCGCGACGAGATGGATCAGGTAACAGCCGAGCAGCAGGGCGGCGGGGAGGTTCTTCCCGCGCGGCGACGACTCGGCGATCTCGATCGAGCCCTCCGGGCTTCCGTCGACCGCAAACCCCGAGTACTTGAACGTGAGGAGCGTTTGGCCCGCCGTGGTGATCCAGTGCCAGTCGGCCTGCCAGGCGTGGCTCACCCACTTGTAGCTGCGGCCGTCGGCGACCTGCACGATTCCGCCGCCACCCATCGTCGGCTCGAAGCGCCCGAGGTTCTCGCCGCTCTTCGCATCGCGCACGATGACGTGCGGGTTGAGGAAGCCGACCTTCTTCATGACGATCTTCCCACCCGCCCATTCGCCGTGGGCCGACGATTCGTCCCAGTGGAGTCTCGCGATGACGTCGGCTCCGTCGCGGAGCACGTACTCGTTCTTCTCCATTTCGGGCTTGGTCCAGACGATCTTTCCCTTCACTTGCTCGAGCGGCTTCATCTCTCAGGTCTCCACCAAAATCATATCGCCAATCGCCGCCGCCGGATCCTCAGAGCGCCGCGATCGCGTTCGCGAGATCGGCCTTCAGGTCGTCGACATCCTCGATCCCGACCGAGATGCGCACGAGACCCGGCGTGATTCCCAGCTTCTCGCGCGTCTCCACCGGCACCGAGCCGTGCGTCATCGAGACCGGATGCGAGATCAGCGTCTCGACGCCACCGAGCGACTCGCCGAGCGAGCAGAGCCGCACCTTGTCGAGGAACGCCTTGGCCTTCTCGTACGAGCCGAGCTCGAACGAGATCATCCCGCCGAACCCCGACATCTGCCGCTTCGCGAGCTCGTGCTGCGGATGCTCCGGCAACCCCGGGTAGTAGACCTTCACGATCTTCGGCTGTTTCGCGAGCCAGGCCGCGATCTCGCGCCCGTTCTCGTCGTGCTGCCGCATCCGCACCGCGAGCGTCTTCACGCCGCGCGTCACGAGGAACGAGTCGAACGGCGAGAGGATCGCGCCGGCAGCGTTCTGCAGGAAGCCGATCTTCTGCCCGAGCTCGTCGGTCGTCGTCACCACGACGCCGCCCACCGAGTCGGAGTGGCCGTTGAGGTACTTCGTCGTCGAGTGGACGACGACGTCGGCGCCCAGCTCGATCGGCCGCTGGAAGTAAGGCGACATGAAGGTGTTGTCGACGACCGTCAGGATGCCGCGCCCCTTCACGGCGGCGACCGACGCCGCGATGTCGGTGATCGTCATCATCGGGTTCGTCGGCGTCTCGAGGTAGAGCATCTTCGTCGCCGGCCGGATCGCAGCGCGGATCGCGTCGACGTTCGAGGTGTCGACGTACGTGAACTCGAGCCCGAAGCGCCGCAGCACCTTGTCGAAGAGCCGGAACGAGCCACCGTACATGTTCTCGCCCGCGATGACGTGGTCACCGCCGTCGAGCAGCCGCATCGTGCAGTCGATCGCCGCCATGCCCGAGGCGAAGCAGTGTCCGTGCTTTCCCTTCTCCAGCGCTGCGAGATTCCGCTCGAGCGCGAAGCGCGTCGGATTCTGCGTCCGCGCGTACTCGAACCCCTTGTGGCGGCCGAGCTCAGGCTGAACGTACGTCGACGTCTGGAAGATCGGGACCGTCACCGCTCCCGTAACTTCCTCGGGCTCCTGTCCGGCGTGGATGCAGTCAGTTGCGATACCCATGGAAGACCTCGCGTGATGCGTGTGGCTGTAGGAGTTGTTAGTTGTTAGTTGTTAGTTGTTAGTTGTTAGTTGTTAGACGGACAGCGTGCGTCGTTTCGCCTTAACGGCCGCGAGAGCGGCCGCATTCTAAACAGCCCAGCGCGTGAGCGCTGGAGAAGCATTGATGATAGATGTACGAGCCGCGGCGGCGAACCCCAATCGATTCAGTATCTCTCCACGATCAGCGAAGTTCATTCGTGCCGGCCAACCAAAACGGCCGCTCTCGCGGCCGTGAATGAAATCTGACGTCGTGCGCCGCCTGTCTAACAACTAAAAACTAACAACTAACAACTTCATTACTCCCGCCACTTCGAAAAAATCCCCTTCGACAGGTACCGCTCGGCGGTGTCGGGGATGATCGCGAGGACTCGTTTGCCGGGTCCGAGGCGCCTGGCGACATCGAGGGCGGCGCAGATCGCGGCGCCGGAAGACGATCCGGCGAGGACGCCCTCTTCGCGCGCTAGGCGGGCGACCATCTTCATCGAGGGCTCGTCGTAGATCATCACGATCTCGTCGGCGAGCGTCACGTCGAGCGATTCCGGGATGTACGACGACCCGATCCCTTCGACCTCGTGCGGCCCCGCCTCGCCACCCTGGAACACCGAACCCTGAGGCTCGACCAGGATGCAGCGGATGCCTGCAATCTTCTCTTTCAGATAGCGGCTGCAGCCAGTGAAGGTGCCGCCGGAGCCCGCGCCCGCGACGAATGCGTCGAGGCGGCCTTCCATCTGCTCGAAGATCTCCGGGCCCGTCGTGCGGTAGTGCGCTTCGCCGTTCGCGGGGTTCTTGAACTGCTGCGGCACCCACGCACCTTCGATCGACGCGGCGAGTTCCTCCGCTTTCGCGATTGCGTACTTCATTCCGTCCTTCGCGGGCGTGAGGACCACTTCGCCGCCGAGCGCCGCCATCAGCTCGCGCTTCTCGACCGAGAAGTTCTCCGGAACGACGAGGATGACGCGGTAGCCGAGCTGCACGCCAGCCAGCGCGACGCCGATGCCGGTGTTTCCGGCGGTCGGCTCGATGACCGTTCCGCCCGGCCTGAGAAACCCGCGCGACTCGCCGTCGCGAATGAGCGCC
>JAMPYE010000049.1 GCA_023700825.1 Thermoanaerobaculia bacterium
ACGAGCCTCGGCTGGTACGTCGGCACAGTGCTGCTCGGCCTGGCGATCCACATGTTCGGCGTCTACTCGGCCGCGGTCGCGATCTTCTCCCGGATCAATCCCCTCGAGTTCTTCCGGCGAATCCGGACGGTGATCATCACCGCCTTCTCGACCTCGTCGTCGAACGCGACCCTGCCGACCGCGATGAAGGTCTCCGAAGAGAACCTCGGTGTCCCGCGCGAGATCAACAGCTTCGTGCTGACCGTCGGCGCGACGGCGAACCAGAACGGCACGGCGCTCTTCGAGGGTGTGACCGTGCTCTTCCTCGCACAGCTTGCCGGCGTCGACCTCACGATCGCGCAGCAGCTCACGGTCCTCTACATGGCGATCCTCGGCGGCATCGGCACGGCCGGCGTCCCCTCGGGCTCGATCCCCTTCGTCGTCGTCGTCCTCTCGACCGTCGGCATCAACCCCGAGCTCATTGCGATCATCCTCGGCGTCGACCGACTGCTCGACATGTGCAGGACGACCCTGAACGTGACGGGAGACCTGACTGTCGCGACCTACGTGGCGCGCTCTGAAGGCTACGAGCTGCTCAAAGTCCCCGACAACGTCGCGCCGGCGGAGGACCTTTGAAGCAGGCCAGAGGCCAAAGGTCAAAGTGCGGAGGTCAAAGGCCAAAGGTCAAAGCAGGCAGAGCAACTACCAAGTGCTGAGTGCTGAGACGATGTACGCGGCGCATTGCGTCCGTCAACCGTGCTCCAGGAATCGCGTTACTTCGGACATACGGACGCGCCGACTTCCGGCCCCCGCCTGCTTTGACCTTTGACCTTTGGCCTCTGGCCTCTGACTCATCGCCTCTCGCCTATCGCCTCATCCCGTATACTCCCACCTGAATGGCAATCGGTCCCGGGGCTCGGCTCGGCCCTTACGAAATCGTCGCTCCGCTCGGTGCCGGCGGATGGGGCGAGGTATGGCGTGCCCGCGACACCCGGTTGACGCGCGAGGTCGCCATCAAGGTCCTGCCGACGGACCTGGCGGGCAACGAGAAGTTTCTCGCGCGATTCGAACGTGAGGCTCGCGCGGTGTCCAGCCTCAACCATCCGAACATCTGCACGCTCTATGACGTCGGCGTCGAGAATTCGATGCATTTCATCGTCATGGAGCTCATCGAAGGCGAGTCGCTCGCGGACCGCCTCGCGAAGGGGCCGCTGCCGCCCGGCCAGGTCCTCAAACTGGGTGGACAGATCGCCAGCGCCCTCGACCGCGCGCACCGCCAGGGGATCATCCACCGCGACCTCAAGCCGAGCAACGTGATGCTGACGCGCACGGGCGCGAAGCTCGTCGACTTCGGACTCGCGCACCTTTCCGCAGGCTCGCCTCTGCTCGAAACCAATTCGCGCGAGGTCACGCAGGCCGTGCCTCTGACCACCGAGGGCACGATCGTCGGGACGATCCAGTACATGGCTCCCGAGCAACTCGAAGGAGCGGAGCCCGACGCGCGAACCGACATCTTCGCCCTCGGCGCGCTGCTCTACGAGATGGCCACCGGGCAGCACGCCTTCAAGGGCGCGTCGAAGGTCAGCCTCATCGCTGCGATCCTTTCGTCGACCACGCCGCCCATCTCGGAGATCGTCCCGCTGACGCCTCCCGCACTCGACCATGTCGTCCGGCGCTGTCTGGAAAAGCACCCCGACGACCGCTGGCAGAGCGCGCACGACGTCGCGAGCCAACTGGCCTGGATCAGCGAATCGGGATCGCAGTCGGGCATCGCCGTCAAAGCCCCGCGTAGGCGCACCGTTCCGGTCCACTACGTCTGGCTCACCGCCGCCGCGCTCCTTGCGATCGCCGCGATCTCCGCGATCGCGTTCGTGCAGATGCGTCCGAAGGAAACGCCGAAGCTGACGATCTCGAGGCTGCTTCCGCCTCCGGGAACCGAATTCGACTTCACCGAGATCCACACCGGCTCTCTGGCCATTTCTCCGGACGGGCGGCAGATCGCGCTGACTGCGCGCGAAGAGACCGGGAAGCGGGCGCTCTGGATTCAGTCGCTCGACTCCGCGGAACCGCGCCGCCTCCCGGCCACCGAGGGCGCGCGGTTCCCCTTCTGGTCGCCTGACGGCAGGTCCGTCGCGTTCTTCGCCGACGGAAAGCTCAAGAAGATCGATGTGACGGGATCGGCTCCGTTCGTCATCTGCGATGCCCCGTCGGGCCGCAGCGGCGCGTGGAATCGTGACGGGGTGATCCTCTTCTCGTCCGAGGGAACGAAGCCGATCTCGCGCGTGAGCAACGCCGGAGGCCGCGCCGCCGAGATCACGACGATCGATGTCGCGCGCGGCGAGACCACGCATCGATGGGCGTCGTTTCTTCCCGACGGAAACCACTTCATCTACCTCGCCGGCACGCACACGCTCGGCAGTCAGAGCGATTTCAACGCGATCTACGTGAGCTCGCTGGAGAAGCCGGCAGAGCGAAAGCTCGTGCTCAGCGCGAGATCGAACGCATCGTACGCGTCGGGTCATCTGCTCTACGTGCGCGATGACGTTCTCGTCGCGCAGCCGTTCGACGTCGGGAAGCTAGAGACCGTCGGGAACCCGATCCCGATCACCGAATCGGTGCGCTACTCGGTCCCCTTCTTTCGGGGCGTGTACTCGGTGTCGGAAAACGGGGTGCTGGTCTATCAGCCCGGTGTTGCCAATCCGAATTCACAGCTCGCGTGGTTCGATCGGAAGGGCACTCCGATCGGAACGCTGGGCCGGGAGGCGAGGTTTAGAGGATGGCCCTCGATCTCACCGACTGGCACGCAGATCGCCGCCTCGATCGAGGACGAAAGCACGGGCCTGCGGGACATCTGGATCTTCGACCCGGCGACCGACACGCAAACCCGGTTCACGTTCGGAGCGAAGTCGGAGAACACTCCGGTCTGGTCACCCGACGGCATGCAGATCGCGTATCACGAGCAGGACGCTTCCGACCCGAACGCGTCACAGCTCATGATTCGAGCGGCAAACGGCCGGGAAGAGGCGAGGATCGTCGCCCGATCGTCCGGATCGTTACTGCCCACGGCGTGGACTTCCGACGGGAAGACGATCGTCGCCTCGAAGCAGAATCCCGCGGGAGACTGGGACCTCGTCACGGTCGATCTCGGAAAAACGAGCCCCGCGCTCGAGCCACTCCTGGCGCGTGAGGCGAGCGACGCCTTCGCGGTTCGCTCGCCCGACGGCGAGTGGAAGGTCTATTTCTCTGACGAGTCGGGACGCATGGAGCTCTGGGCTTCTCCGCTTCGCGGCCCGGGAGGAAAGTGGCAGCTGTCGAACGGCGGGACGGTGATGAGCGGCCTCGTCTGGCGCGACGGAGAGGTCGTCCATTCTCGCGACGACGGCGGGCTGTACGCAATCCCCGTGACCGCGTCGGGAGGCAGCTTGAACCCCGGCACCGCGACGCTGCTGTTCAAGAATCCCCACGTGCTCAGCTGGACGATGAGCCCCGACAGGACGAAGGTCCTGGCGACGGTAGCCGCGGACGACAAGATCCACGCGCCGTTGACGATCGTCCAGAACTGGCCGCTAAGAGCCGGAGCGCGCTGACCGCCGCCTCACCGGTCGTCCGCCGGGTAGCTCTCACACAGCACACGCTGGCGCGATCCACGTCACCGGCGCCTCCCCCCCGACGGACATAGATTTGAGCCGTGGAAGGCGCGGGTGCGGACGTCCAGCGCGTTGGCCACTACGAGCTGCTCGAACAGATCGGCTCGGGTGGGGGTGGTGTGGTCTGGAAGGCGCGAGACCCTCGCCTCGACCGCCGCGTCGCGCTGAAGTTCCTCGGCTCGGAGCTCATCGGGGACCGCGAAGCGCGCGACAGGTTCATGCGCGAGGCGCGCGCGGCGTCGTCGATCGACCATCCGAACATCTGCACGATTTTCGAGGTCGACGAGACCCTCGACGGGCACGTGTTCATCGCGATGGCCTACTACGGTGGGCAGACGCTCGACCAGGTCCTCGCGTCGGGACCACTCGAGGTGAAGCGGGCCGTGTCGATTGCGGTGCAGATCGCGCGCGCCCTTTCCGCCGCGCACGAGGAGCTGATCATCCATCGCGACGTCAAGCCGGCGAACGTGATGATCGCCGCGCGCGACACGGTAAAGCTTCTCGACTTCGGCATCGCGAAGCTACGGGGCGCGCTCCTCGACGAGGAATCGGGTCGCGCCTTCGGAACGCTCGCCTACATGTCGCCGGAACAGCTGCGAGGCGACGAAGTCGACCTTCGGTCCGATCTCTGGTCGCTCGGGGTCGTGCTCCAGGAGATGGTCACGGGCGTCTCGCCGTTCGCGAGGGACGGCAGCGCTCTCTCGATCAACGCGATCCTGAACGAGACGCTCTCTCCGCCCAGCGCCCTGCTGCCAGGCCTGCCAAAGCGGCTCGACTCGATCGTCGGCCGAGCGCTGCAGAAACTTCCGCGCGCGCGATATCAGAGCGCCGAGGAGCTCATCGCCGACCTCCAGCAGCTCGAGACCGACGTCGACTCCGGCGCGATCACCGCGCGCCGCCTGGGGGTTCCGAACGCGGCGACGTCGATCGCGGTGCTCCCCTTTGCCGACATGAGCCCGACGAAGGACCAGGAGTACCTCTGCGACGGCATCGCCGAAGAGGTGATCGGCGCGCTCCGCGCGATCCCGCAACTCCGCGTCGCGTCACGCACGTCGTCGTTCCGGTTCAAGGGATCGCTGGTCGACGTGCGCGAGATCGGCGAGAAGCTCAACGTCCGCACGGTGCTGGAAGGAAGCGTGCGCCGCGCGGGAGATCGCGTTCGAATCTCCGCGCAGCTCGTCAACGCCTCGGACGGGTACCAGCTCTGGTACCAGCGGTGGGACCGCGACCTGCGCGACGCTCTTGCGATCGAGGACGAGATCGCACGCCACATCGCCGAGGCTCTCGAGCTCGAGCTCACGGGACGGGCCGCCACGACGTACACCCGCCCCACGGAGAGCACCGAAGCCTGGGAGCTCTACCTGCAGGGGCGCCGGTTCTTTCACCAGCACCGCCGCAAGGGCTTCGAGGTCGCGCGCCAGAGCTTCATGCGCGCGATCGAGATCGACCCGGGCTACGCGCGCGCATGGGCGGGAATCGCCAACTGCTCGTCGTTCCTGAAGCAGTACTTCGGCGCTGGAGAGGAAACGGCGCGCGACGCGGACGAAGCGAGCGCGAAGGCCATCGCACTCGCGCCGCATCTCGCGGAGGCACACGTCGCCCGCGGGCTCGCCCTCTCGCTCACCGCGCGGAACGACGAGGCGGCGGCGGAGCTCGACGAGGCGATCGCGATCGACCCATCGAACTACGACGCGCACTACATCAAGGGCCGCGTCATGTTCGCCCTCGGCAAGCACGGCGAGGCCGCGAAACAGTTCGAGAACGCGTGCGCGCTTCAGCCGGAAGCCTACGATTCCTGGTACCTGCTGGGAATGGCCTCGCGCAAGCTCAGTGAAGAGCGTCGCGCCCGCAACGCCGACATCGAATGCGTCGAGGCGGCGAAAAAGCGCGTGCGCCAGCACCCCGAGGACACGCGCGCCTGGACGATGGGAGCCGCGGTCTTCGCCGAGCTCGGCGAGCCCGACCGCGCCGCCGACTGGGTCGCGCGCGCCCTCGCGATCGACCCCGACGAGTCGATCATCTCCTACAACGCGGCCTGCGTGTACACCGGGCTCGGCCGATACGACGACGCGCTTCGCTGCCTCGAGATTTCGATCGGCCGCGGCGGCCCGTTCTACGGCTGGGTGGAGAACGATCCCGACCTCGACCCCCTGCGCAATGACCCGCGGTTCCAGGAGTTGATGTCGAGGTTCCGGCCGCAGCCCTCCTAACGGTCGCGGCCATCGAAGCGCAGGCACGCCTGCCTTTCATTCTCAATGCTTCATTCCGCATTCGGCATTCTTCATTTCGGTTTCCGCAGAGGCACGAAAACCGAAATGTCGGATGGAGAATGCAGAATGGAGAATGCAGAAAGGGGACCCGCGGCATACTCTCGCCTATCGCTTTTCGGCTCCCGCGATTCGGGAATCCCCCGCCCTCCGATCTGTTTCGTTTGGAAATCCAACGCGCGCCGGCGTCGATGCGGCCCGCCTGCCAGACGAGGAGAGCACCGCATGACCGCAAAGAACGGCGACACAGTCAAGGTTCATTACACCGGCAAACTCGACGACGGACAGATCTTCGATTCGTCCGACGGCGGGGATCCGCTCGAGTTCACGCTGGGCGCCGGGAGCATCATCGAGGGTTTCGACGCGGCGGTTCAGGGAATGAGCGTCGGCGAGTCGAAGGAAGTGCGGATTCCGGCCGTCGAGGCTTACGGCGAACGGGTCGACGAGATGGTGATCGGCGTCAGCCGCGAGCAGCTCCCGAAAGGGATGGAGCCGGAGATCGGTCAGATGCTCGAGCTGGTGACCGAGGAAGGGGAGCGCGCGCAGCTCGTCATCACGGCATTCGACGAGACGTCGGTAACGCTCGACGGCAACCACCCGCTCGCAGGTTACGACCTCACGTTCGCGATCAAGCTGGTTGAGATTGCGTAGACGGGGGCGGGGGGAGTTGTCAGTTGTTAGGTGTTGGTTGTTGGTTGCTAGGTGTTAGGTGTTGGTTGTTGGTTGCTAGGTGTTAGGTGTTAGGTGTTAGGTGTTGGTTGTTAGAAAACAACGGACAGCAGACAGAGTTAGGGCTTGACGGGCTTCGGTGTTGGCTCTGCTCTCGCCTCTCGCCTCTCGCCTCTCGCCTGTCGCCTCTCGCCGCAGGTCGTTACTCGGCGGCAACTCGTGCACCATCGAGGAGCTCGTTCCCGGGATGCACGACGACGACTGCGCCGTCCGCGAGCCCTTCGAGAAGCTCCGCATCCGTGCGGCCCCGCTGACCGATCTTCACCGGCACGGACTTCACACGCCCTCCCTCGACTCGAAAGACACTCCAGCCTCCGTCCTTTCGCGCGAGCGCGCTGACCGGGATCTTGAGCACCGACTCCGCGCTCCAGACGACGATCTTCGCCTCGATCCGGTAGCCGTCTCCCAGTTCGGCGGGCGCATCCCTGATGTCGCCGACCACGCGGACGCGCTGCTCTTCGATGCCGAGGGCGGAAATCTTCCGGAATCCTCCCGGCTCGACGACCTTCACACTTCCCGCGAGCGGCTTGTCGCCGCCCCAGTCCTCGATGCGGATCGTGTTGCCCGGACGGATCCTCACAGCGTCGGCCGAAAGAACTTCGATGACGATCTCGATATCGCGCGAGTTTCCGACCGCCATCAGCGTCTCCCCCGCCCGAACGACGCGCGCGCTCCTGTCCGGGATCGACAGCACCTCGCCGTCGGCGGGAGCGACGAGCTCGATCGCGCGGTTCGCTCCGCCCGACTCGAGCGAGAGCAAACCGGATCGCGCCGCTTCCAGCTCGTAGGCCGCCGCCCGAGCGCTGTGGCGCGCGCCATCGAGCTCTCGCCGCGCCGAGTCTTCGGCCGAACGCGCCCTGTCGAGATCTTCGGCCGACGCGATCCCTTCCGCCGCAAGCTTCGTGACCCGCTCGAGCTCGCGCCTGGCGAGGTCCCATGCGGAGCCGGCCGCAGCTGCGCGAGCTTCTGCACTGCGCGCCGCCGCGTCAGCCGCCGCGACCATCGCCTTCACTTCGCCCTTCTGGCGCGCGTCGAGCGGCGGCGGCACCAGGCGCGCCAGCACGTCGCCTTTCGCGACTCGATCACCTTCGCGGATCTCGATCCGCGCCAGATTCCCCGAAGCAGGCGCCGCGATCGTGAAGCGGTCGCGCACGCGCGTCTCCCCCTTCTCGTCGATCGTCACCTCGAGCGGGCCGCGAACGACCTTCGACGCCTCCACGCGCACCGGCTCCGGACGCATCGCCGCGTACAGCACCAGTGCCACGAGGACGACACCCACCACGACAAAAAGCCTTTTCCTGCCCATCGATCACTCCCTCGTCTTGAGGACCTCGACGAGATCGAGGGTTCTGATTCTACGGTGCACCAGCAGCGCCGAGCCGACCGACGCGGCCGCGATCACGAGCACGGCAAACGCCCACGTCCTGCTGCTGACGACGAGGGGTATGCGGTAGAGCTCGGACGTCATGACGTTCGCGATGAGAGCGCAGAGGCCGTAGCCGATCACCGCGCCGAACGGGATCGCGAGCACGGTGAGCAGCGCCTGCTCGCCGAGCAGCATCGCGCTGACCTCTCCACGGGTGAAGCCCAGGACCCGCAGGCTCGCGAGCTCGCGCCCCCGCTCGGAGAGCGCGATCCTCGCGCCGTTGTAGACGACACCGATCGCGATCACGCTTGCGAAGATGATCAGCATCGTCGTCGTGATCGTCATGCTCTGCGCGATCGTCTTCTCGAAGCTCTCGATCACCGTCTCCCTCAGCGCGACGCCGGCGACCGCGGGCGTCCGCTTCAACTGCTCGTTCAGCGCCGGCAAACTGCCGGGATCGACGGAGAGATACGCTCCCGAGATCGTTCGCCCTTCTCCCGTGAGGCGCGCCAGCGCTTCGGCGTCCATGTAGACCGACGAGCCGATCAGCTCGTCGACCAGCCTGGTCACCTCGACCGTCTCGACGCGTCGCCGCCCCTCGAGCACCTCGACGCGCAGCGAGTCGCCTGCCCCGACGCCGAGCACCTCCGCGAGCGTCGCGTTCATCGCCAGACCCTCGGCGGGCACGCTGATCTCTCTCCCTTCGCGGTCGATCAGGCGTCGCAGCGAGCCGCCCCCGTCGATGCCGAAGATCGCTGCACGTTTCGAGCGGTGTTCGTTGACGAGCCGCACGGGAACGGCGCGGAACGTTTCGACGCCGAAGACGCCGGGAAGGTGCTCGAGGTCGTGGCGCGTCGCGTGCGCCTTCGGTTCGTGGAAGGAGACGGTGACGTCTTCGCGCTGAATCTCGGAAAACTGGCGCTGCATCATCAGCGACACGGCGTCGAACATGAACCGGCCGACGACCAGGATCGCCACGGCCATCGCGACTCCGGAGATCGAGAGGAAGGCCTTCATCCGCCTCCTCGCGAGATTGCGCGCGATGATCCGGCCCGACGGCGGCATCCGTTTCATCAGCCCGACACGCTCGAGCACGCCAGGGTGGAAGATCGGCGGCGCCTCGGGCCTCATCGCCTCTGCCGGCGGGAGCTTCAACGCGCCCCGCACGGCCGAGAGCGCGCCGAGGGAGGCAGCCAGCGCACTGATGGCGAACGCGAGCAACAGCGTCCGGGCGTCGACGTCGAACTCGAGCGAAGGCAGGTGATAGAACTCGGCATAGAGCCGCCCGAGCCCCTGCGCGAGCCGGATGCCAAGGCCGATGCCAAGGATCGTGCCGATCGTGATGACCACGGCGGCGAGCTTGAGGTAGTGGATCGCGACGTCGAGGCTCGAGTAGCCGAAGGCCTTCAGCACGGCAATCTGGTCGCGCTGCGTCTGCACGAGGCGAGTGAGCACCATGTGCACGAGGAAAGCGGCGACGCCGAGGAAGATCGCGGGCATGATCGTGCCGGAAACCCGGCTCTGCGCGATTTCGTCGGAGAGGAAGCGGTGGGCGATCTGCTCGTCGCGCCCGTACGCGCCGGTGCTCCCCCACGGGGCGAGGATGTCGTCGATGCGCGCGATGACCTCCCGCTCGCTTCCGCCCGGCGCGAGCGCGATCGCGACATCGTTGAACGCGTCCTCCATGTCGTAGGCGTTCGAGAGAGCCTCGTGGCCGATCCAGAGCACGCCGAAGCGGCGATTGTCCGGAAAGATATCGACGGATCGGATCTCGTAGACGAACTCAGGCGAGATCGCGATGCCGACGATTTCGAGACGCCTCCACCTGCCGTTGACGACGCCGGCGACGCTGTCGCCGGGACGGAGCGAATTGGCCGTCGCGAAGCTCTCGCTCGCGATCACCTCGTCGGGCCGCATCGGGTCGATCCACCGGCCCTGGCGAAGGAAGAGGTCGTTGAGCATCGGGACGCGATGCTCCGGAATCGACACGAGGCGGCCCGTCGCCGGCTCGTCGAGTCGAGGCACGTCGAGCGTCACATCGACGACGATCCGCGTGCGAACCGCGGCGACGCCTTCGATCGCTGCAAGCTTCCGCGCGAGCGAATCGGGCGCGCGTCTCGCCGACGCGAAGACGTCGGGAAACCGGTGAGAGCGGTAGTACGCGTCCTGCGACAGCTTCAGCGATCGATGCGCCGTCCACATCGTGACGAACGTCGCGATACCGCAGAGCACGACCGCGGCGACGGCGAGGACCTGTCCGCGCAGGTGCACGATGTCTCGCAGGATCTTCCGGTCGATCGCCCGCAGCTTCACCAGCTCAACTCCGAGGGCGACACCTTCGTCGCGTTTTCGTCGATGTGGGTGATCTCGCCCGAGCGCATGTGGACGACGCGGTCCGCCATCGCCGCGATCGCCGCATTGTGCGTGATCACGGCGGTCGTCGTCCCGAGCGACCTGTTCACATGCTCGATCACCTCGAGCACCATCTTCCCGGTCTGGTAGTCGAGCGCTCCGGTCGGCTCGTCACAGAGCAGCACCTCGGGGCGCTTGGCGACGGCGCGGGCGATCGCGACGCGCTGCTGCTCGCCGCCGGAAAGCTGCGCGGGGAAATGGCTGAGCCGCTCACTGAGGCCGACGAGAGCGAGCGCATCTTCGGGCGGCATCGGAGCGTCGGCGATCTCGGTGACGAGCGCGACGTTCTCGAGCGCAGTGAGACTCGGGATGAGGTTGTAGAACTGGAAGACGAAGCCGACGTGCTCGCGCCGGTACGCCGTAAGGGCGCGATCGTCATCGACCGTAAGGTCGTGGTTCCGGTAGACGACCTCTCCCGCCGTCGGCACGTCGAGCCCGCCGAGAATGTTGAGCAGCGTCGACTTGCCGCTGCCCGAGGCGCCGAGCAGGACGACGAGCTCCCCTTCGTACAGGTCGAGATCGATCGAGCGAAGCGCTTCCACCTGCACCTCGCCCATCTGGTAGACCTTGCGAATGCCGCGCGCGCGAAAGACGGCGTTGCGTTGGGACGGCATGCGAGGATCGTACACCGGAGTTGTTGGTTGTTAGTGGTTCGTCGTTAGTCGTTGTTGTTAGACAGGCCGGGAGTGGACCATCAGATCAGGTTCATTGTGAAGACCGCGTCAGCGGCCGCCTTCTGGATAGCCCGGCGCGTCACCGCCAGGGACTTGACGACGCAAACACGAAGAGCTGCGTAGCGGCGAAAGAATCGAAGATGTCGCGCCTGACGCGACGAGAATGCTGCATCGCCTCTTGCGCGAATCGCTACCTCGGCCGTCGACGGTCCTTTTGACCCCTGGCCCTTGGCGTCCGGCCTGTCGCCTCCCGTCTGTCGCCTTTCACCTCTTGCGTGCTAACCGATTCCCGCGAGAGCCGTCTATGTGAGGTGAACAACGAAGGAGGAGAAATCATGGTTGCTTCGTCCCGCCTGCGCGGTCTGGTCCTGACGGTGTGTTGTCTGGCAGTCTCCCTCAGCGCTTTCGCCGGTCGTCATCACGACGTCGACATCTCAACGTTCAGCGGCGGCACGGGCCAGTCGTGCGACGACTGGCAGGTGCGAATCAATGGCGAGAAGGCGCTGGTCTCCTCGGAGACCGTCGACGTCGCCGGCTCGTCGCTTGCGGTCGAGGCCGCGAAGTCCGGCGGTGTAACGGTTCGCGGCGGGAACAGTCGCGGCTTCTCCGTCACGCTGTGCCGTGCGGCGAGCTCGGCGATGGGCAGCAGCGCGCTGTCTCAGATCACGCTCCGGCGATCCGGTGACAAGCTCTCGGTCGACGGCCCTTCCGGCGAGGAGTGGGTGGCCCACCTCATCGTGCGTGCGCCGGCTGGTGCCTCGCTGCGAGCCTCCGCGACGAACGGCCCCGTCGACGTCGCTGATTTTGAAGGCACGCTCGATCTCGATGCGAACAACGGGCCGATCTCCCTCGAGAGAGTCGCCGGCACGATCACCGCGACGACGACGAACGGCCCGCTCTCCCTCGACGGAGCGTCGGGCAACGTCACACTCAAGGCGACCAACGGCCCGGTGACGGTGAAGCTGAGCGGCGGGGCCTGGATGGGGCAGTCGCTCGAGGCCTCGAGCGTGAACGGTCCGCTCACGCTTGCCGTTCCTCGCGGGTTTTCGTCGGGCGTGGAAATCCGCGCGGCCGGTCACGCTCCCCTGGGCTGCCCCGCCGCCCTCTGCGGTGCGATGGTCAAGTCGTGGGACGACGATGACGACGAGCAGAAAATCGTTCGCTTCGGCGGCGCGACCCCGGTCGTCCGCCTTTCAACGGAGAACGGGCCGGTTTCGGTGAAGGAACGGGACTAGCGATCGTCGAATGGCGCGATCGCCGTGGGCGCCCACCCTCGCCTAACCGGCGGGGGTGGCGCCGCTTCGTGGCAGGGAATCGCCCGCGAATGTCTGCTCGTCGCCTCTCGTCTTTCGCCTTTCGCCCTATGCCCCCTGACCATTGACCTGCTTCTCCGCGACGACCGCGCGGAACAGCCCTCCGAACGCCGCGTGCTCGTCGCGCACGCGCTGAAGTGAGGTCGACGCGAGGATCGGGCCGAGGCTTCGGGTGATGTGCGAGGCGAGCGGCGCGGTGACGAGGTTCGCCAGCCGCCGTACGAGCGACGGTCTCTGTCCGTCGGGCACGAACTTATCGAGGATCGACACCCTTCCGCCGGGTCGAAGCACCCTCTCCGCCTCGAGGATGCAGGCGACGGGATCGGGGATCACCGCCAGGATCAGATGGAGGATCACGACGTCGAAGGAGGCGTCAGGAAAGGGCAGCCGATGGCCGTCGCCGACCTCGGCATCGACCGTCATACCGAGGCTCTCGGCACGCGCGCGCAGCCGCGCGATCATCGACGGGGTGATGTCGATTGCCGCGATCCTCGCAGTGTGGGGAAGGTACTCGAGGTCGAGCCCCGTCCCCGCGCCGTCGAGCAGCACGCGCTCTCCGGGCTTGACCTCGACGAGCTCGTGCGCGCGCCGCCGTCCGCGATCGAGCCGCCGGGCCACCAGATCGTAGACGGGCGCCCAGATCGTGTAGCGGATCCGATTCCAGCGAGTCGCGTCGAAAGCCATGGCGGCAGCGTAGCAGAGGGATTTCGCGATCGGGCAGAATGTCGCAGACACCCGGCCGGAAGCACTGAAGTGATCCGCGTCGTCCACCTCAAGTCTTGAAACCCGGGTGCGAGCGGGCGCCTATAATTGCCTTCGATCCACGGACAACCGCGTTTCCTCGTGATCGAGGCTGGAGCCGAGCATGTCAGCAATTCGAACGATCGCAGCCGTGATGATTCTCGCGACTCTCGCCGCATGCGGCCCTTCGGAGCGCCCGAAGTTCAAGATCAAAAGGGCCTCCGACTTCGAGCCGATCATGCAGCCCGCGCCGCCACCCGCCACCACGACCGACAGTGCGGTGACCGAGTCGGCCGTGTCTGCCGGCACGGATCTGACGCTCGTCGAGGTCGGGGGCTTCTCCGGAAGCTGCGATCTCACGTTCTCCGGAATCAACGATCAGGACGTCCTCGCGCTCGCGGACGCCTCCGGGCTTCGCGGCTATCGTCTCGCCGGTATCGCAATTCCGCCGCAGACCCGGGCCGAGGCGCATGCCCAGCTCCGCTCCTGGCTCGACAAAGAGGAGATCGGCATCGAGATCGAAGGATCGAGCCCGGGAATCGACCGCGCCGTGTACGTCTATCGCTGCTCGGCGAAGTCGATGGTGAACGCCGAGCTCGTGCGCGCCGGCCTCGCCGTCGTCGTTGACGGCCCGTCTCTGCATCGTGACGCGCTCAATCGGGCGTCGATGGAGGCGCTGACCGCGGGCCGCGGCGTCTGGGGCAGGAAGAAGTAACCGCGCCTCGAGACGCGCGGTCCCGCGTTCCCTCAGTCGTGTTCGCCCTCGTGTTCCGTCGCCGCTGGTGGGGCCTGCCCGTCGCGCACCTCGGTGTGCCGGATCTGGCCTCCGAGCATCGCCGTCCGGCCGATCAGCACGGCGGCCGCGATGCACAGAACGAGCGTCGCGCGGACTGCGAACGCGCGCCGCGCGGGATTCCGCCAGAGCACGAGCCCGAGGAGAGCCGCGCCGCCGCAGATCGACGCCGCGATGAACGCAGGCTCTGCAGCCTCCTCGTGCGCCTCGATGACTTCGTGCGTCACCCCCGGCAGCTTCTCGGCGACGTCCTCGGCCGGTTCTCCCGTCCGATAGACCGGGATGGTGAGCAGGGCCACCGCGACGCAGGCCGCGAGCGCGAGACGCTGCACCTCCTCGCTGCGGCGAAACACCCCCCATATCAGGATCGCAAGCACGCCGGCGAAGCCGACGACCGGGACGTGATTCAGAGCCAGGTGAATCTCAACCGGTGGCATCTTCCCCCTCCCGAGGGGACGCGTCTTCGCGCGTGCATCGGCGCATGCTCCTCGCCCGCCGCGTGACCCGCCATGGCGGCGCGGTGGATGCCATCAGCATAATGCAGAAACGCGGCGGGGAGGACACCACGCCTTGCGCGAGCCCGCGGCCTCTGACTATGATCCGCGCACCATGAGCGAACACCAA
>JAMPYE010000616.1 GCA_023700825.1 Thermoanaerobaculia bacterium
CGGAGATTGGAGCGGCCGTCTTGTTGCGGATCTCGTAGCGGCCGCGAATATCGGCGGCGCGCCGCTCGGGAAAGATGTCGACATCGGCCTTCGCGGAGACGATGCGGGGCTGCGGTAGCCGCTGGTATTTCTTGTAGCTCTTCTCGTACGCGGCCTGCTGTGCTTCGCGCTGTTTCGTGGTCCTGTACTCGTTGCGGACGTTCGTGTTGTAGAAGACCCAGGTGCCGGTACCGAGGAACCCTGCGAGCGCGATCGCGCTCGCGGCGATCGCGGCAGTCCCGAAACGGCGCCGCGCGAGGATCGCCCGCCACCGCGCGCTCGTCTCCGTTCCGCGGGCCCAGAGCAGGTGCGCCGCGAGAAGAAGTGCCGCGCCGAAGAACGTCCAGTAGAGGTTCGTCCAGAACAGCCCGGCGGCGAAGTGGCCGTATCCGTTCATGTCGGAGTATGGGCGGGGCGGGGCGATGCCGTAGCGGTAGAGAACGTGCTCGAAGTCCATCGAGGGCATCGCGAAGAAGAGGACGAACAGCGCCGTCATCAACAGGAACCCGAGGTGCTTGTGGTTCAGCGCCACTTGGAGGAAGAAGGCGAGAATCGCGGTGAGGAGGAACGCCCATGCGCCCTGGTAGAACAGCCCTTCGAAATAGAGGCCGGGCTCGAGGTTCGAGTAGCCCTTGCCGAGTTGGAAGCCGATCGTGGTTAGCCCGGCGATGGCGAAGAGCAGCTCGATGATCACGACGAGCGCAGTGAACTTCGCGCCCCAGAACACCCAGTCGGGCACGGGAAGCGCGTCGTAGACGCCCGACAGACGCAGGCTCCGTTCGCGCCAGACGAGCTCGCCCGCGTAGAAGACGATGATGATGAAGAGGTAGAGGACGAATGCGCTCCCGATCACGCGGAGCATCGAGCCGGTGACGGGCCAGGTTCCGGTGTCGTACATCTGCTGCTGGCCGAAAGCGTTTCCGATGGTGTTGAGGATTCCGAGAAGCACGAGGATGGCGAACGGCACGCTCCTGACGATTCCTCCCAGCTCGACGCGAGTCTGGTAGAGGAACTGCCGCAGCCGTGCCACGGCGGAGAAGTCCCGCACGACCGGCGTGGTCGCCGCGTCCGGAAGGGCCACGCGCGTCATCGGCGCGTCCTGGCCGGCCTGGCCGCCCTTCCTGCGCTTCTTCCCGGAGCTGGTGCCCGTGATCGCGAACCGGAATCGCGCGAAGGATAACGCGAGGATCGCGGCGCCGACGGCCATCCAGAGCAGGCGGTTGGCAAGGAGCATGCCCGACAGCGGCGGCACCATCGTGTTTCGTTCGAACACGGTCCAGTATTTCGTGGTGATGAAGAACGCGGCGAATCCGAACGGGTCGGCGAGGCTCGCGATCTTCTCGCTGTCGATGTCCTGGATGAATGCCTGGGATACCGTGTAGACGACGAAGAACCCGGCGACTCCGACGTAGGTGTAGAGCATGCTCCGCGTCGATGCCGCGAGGGAGAAGAAGATCGCCGCAGTCAGGAAGACGTTAGGCAGTACGAGGACGAAGAAGGCCCAGGCGTAGGGGAGCGCGGTGAAGGGGCCGATTCGTTCGGGCTCGAGCCACGGCATGAGGCTTCCGACCAGGATCGCAACCGCGACGGACGCGAACACCACGAGCGACACGCCGAAGGCGCCCGCGAATCTCCCGCCGAGGTAGCCGAGCTTCGACATCGGCGTCGAGAAGAAGAGCGACTCGGTGCCCAGCTCGAAGTCGCGGTTCACGGCGTTCGCGACGAACGCGGTCGTGACGAAGACACCGATGGCGCTCATGACGAGCATGAGCTGCATGATCACGTAGGGGGCGTTGCGATTGACGTTGCCGATCGCTCCGCCGATCTGCACCGAGTCGGTCGTGATTGCGAGAAAGGTCAGCAGGAAGAAGATGCCGATCGAGATGTAGATGAGCGGCTGGCGGAGATGGAATCGGACTTCGAACGAAGCAATTTCGCGGAACACGGCATTCTCCGTCCGCTACGCGGCCGCGATCTCGCCGGCGCGACTGAGAGTCGAGAAGTAGACGTCCTCGAGGTCGGGGTCGACCTGCGCGAAGCCGTCGCCCGGGTCGTGCTCGGCGAGCACGTGGATCACCGTGCGCCCCGACACCAGGCGCGTGGAGATCACCGCGTAGCGCTCCTGGCATGAAGCGAGCTCGGGCTTCGCGATCGTCTTCTTCCAGATCCGCCCCTTCATCGTCGCGATCGTCTCCATCGGATCGCCCGTCAGCAGCACGCGGCCGTGCGAGATGATCGCCATCTGGCTGCAGAGGTCCGCGACGTCCTCGACGATGTGCGTCGACAGGATGACGATGATGTTCTCGCCGATCTCGGCGAGAAGGTTGTGGAAGCGGTTCCGCTCGCCGGGGTCGAGGCCCGCGGTCGGCTCGTCGACGATGATCAGCTTCGGATCGCCGATGAGCGCCTGCGCGATGCCGAAGCGCTGGCGCATGCCGCCCGAGTACCCGCCCAGGTTCTGCTTGCGCACCTCCCAGAGGTTGGTCTGATGCAGGAGCGAGTCGACGACTTCTCTGCGCCTCCTCGCCTCGTGGATGCCCTTGAGCACGGCGAAATGATTGAGCATCGCGTCGGCCGACATCTTCGGGTAGACGCCGAATTCCTGCGGGAGGTAGCCGAGGATGCGCCGTACGTCGTCCTTCCGGCGGACCACGTCGATGTCTCCGAGCGTGATCGATCCGGAGTCGGGCTCCTGCAACGTGGCGATCGTCCGCATCAGCGTCGACTTGCCGGCGCCGTTCGGGCCGAGCAGGCCGAACATGCCCGTCGGAATCGTCAGCGAGACGTTCCGCAGCGCCTGAACGCCGTTCGCGTAGGTCTTCGAAAGATCGGAAATCCGGAGCTCGAGCGACATCGGTTCCTCCTGCGCTGGGACGTACTACGCGAACGTGAGAAGGATGTTTCGGAGAGGCAGGTCAGAGGTCAAAGGCCAAAGGTCAA
>JAMPYE010000050.1 GCA_023700825.1 Thermoanaerobaculia bacterium
GAAATCGCGAAGCGCGAGCGCGAAGAGCGACTCGTCCCAGTCCCAGAGCGATCGCGCGCGCGCCCAGATGCGAATTGCCGCAAACGCCGCCGTCGCGAGCACCAGCATCGCCACGCGTACTCGCGTCAGCGAGTCAGCCGTACAGTCAGGGTCCGGCGACCGGAACGTCGCGTCGGTCATCGTTCGCAGGAAAGGCGGCGGTTACTTGAGCAGCGAGATTTTCTGCGCCACGAGCCGGTTGCCCACCTCGAGATAGCGGACACGAACCATCATCCCTGCCCGGAGGTCCTTCGCGCTTTCGACGCCCGTGCCGAGCACCGGCATCAGAGGGTCGGCCGTGACATAGCGCAGCGCGCCGCCTTCGAGCTCGATCTCGAATCCCTGCGCTTCGACGCGCTTCATCGTCCCGTCGACCTCACTGACTTCGAGACCGACGTCCCGTCTGACCGGCTCGGGCAGGGGAGCCGTCGCGGGCCGCGGCGGCGCACCGTCGTGCGTGACGCTGCGGCTGACGTCGATCGCCGTGATCCACGGCGTCGCCGGATCGCCTTCGTCGGTTGACCCGATTGTCATCGTCACCCTGTCGCCGACCTCGAGATTCGGGATCTTGTAGATCACACCCTTGTAGAAGACCGGTGTGTCGGCATCGCCGTAGAAGGCGATGACGCCGTAGCCATCGGTGTCGAGGACGATCCTTCCTGCCTGCGTGTCGATCGCGCGGACCACGCCATTGACCCGGTCACGCGGCTGGAAGACCTGCGGCGCCGGCATGGCAGCCGCTTTCGGAGCAGCGCCGCGCGCTCCGATCGAGACCTCGCGCGCACGGATGACGTCGTCGTCCGTCTTCAGGCCGGTGACGACGACCTTGTCGTCCTCGGCGAGCATCTCCAGTCCTTCGGTTCCGCTCACCGCGCGATCGCGCGCTCCTTCCGGAAAGACCGTGGTGGCGGAGCCGAATTCGACGCGGAGCCACTCGTCGGAATCCTCGCCGGCGAGCTCGAGCTCGATCGATTCGTCGTCCTCGTCGATCGACGCGACGCGCCCCTCGAGCGTCACCGAAGCGGGCATCGTCTCTTCCGCCGACTGCGGCGGAGGCGGATCCCACAGCGGGTAAGACTTCATGCAGCCCGTCAGGGCCAGCGCGGCGAGCACGACCGGAATCAACCTGAACATCGTTTCCCCCTTACGCATACAACGTGCGCCGGCGCGCGTCAGATTCTCCGGGACACTTCTCGACCCTGGACGAACGTCTTGCGGACGACCCGGTCGTCTCCGATGAAAATCAGCCCGGCGAGCAGATCCTCGATCGACTCGGCGTGCACGGTGCGCGCCTCGAGCATCGGGGTGGCCTGCAGATCGAGCACGAGGAAGTCGGCATCCTTTCCCGGTTCGAGGCTTCCCGCGCGATCGTCGAGCGAGAGCACCCGCGCGCCGCCGAGCGTGGCGAGATACCAGAGCTGGAACGGGTTCAGGACGTCGCCGCGCACCTGCTGGACCTTGTAGCAGTCGGCCATCGCGTTGAAGGGCGAGGGCGTCGTGCCGGCGCCGATGTCGCTGCCGAGCCCGACGAGCACACCCGCCTCGAGCAGTCTCCTGAGCGGCAGCAGGCCGCTGCCAAGGAAGAGGTTCGAGTTCGGGCAGTGGGCGACGCGCCCTCCACGCTTTGCGAGAAGCGCGATCTCGTCGTCCGTGAGGTGGACGCCGTGCGCGAGCACCGTGCGACTGTCGAGAAGGCCGTAGTGGTCGTAGACGCCCACGTAGTGCGGCGCGTCGGGAAACAGCTCGTGTACCCAGGCGACTTCCGCCTTGTTCTCCGAAACGTGCGAGTGGACGTAGCACTCGGGATGCTCTTTCTTCAGCTGTCCGGCGAGCTCGAGCTGTCGCGGCGACGAGGTCGGCGCGAAGCGCGGCGTGATCGCGTAACGGAGCGTCGGGTGCTTCCCCCACTTTTCGATCAGCGCCTTCGAGCCGCGGTACGACGCCTCGGCGTCCTCGAGCAGATATTCGGGCGCGTTGCGGTCCATCATCGTCTTGCCGATGATTCCGCGAAATCCGGCCGACTCCGCCTCCTCGAAGAAAATGTCGGTCGCCTCCTGGTGGATGGTCGAGAAGATCATCCCCGCGGTCGTGCCGTTGCGGAGCAGCTCGCGAAAAAGGAACGACCCGACGCGGCGGGCGTGCTCCGGGTCGGCGAATCGCGACTCGGTAGGGAACGTGTAGCGCTCGAGCCACTCGAGAAGGTGCCCGCCGAACGAACCGATCATCTCCACCTGCGGCGCGTGGAGATGCGTGTCGACGAAACCCGGGGTCAGAAGGCTCTCGGAGCCGAAGTCGACCGTCTCGCCCGCGATGCGTTCGCTCCGGGTCTTCCAGTCGCCGATGGAAACGATCTTCCCTCTCTCGACGGCGACATAGCCGCCACGAAAGTACGCCCACGCCGGTTGCTCCCCGCTGACGAACGGATCGCTCACGGGAGTGAAGACGCGGCCGCGGTAGATGATCATGACGCGCTCATATTAGTGCAGCGCGGGGAAGGTGGGGGGGGAGTTGTTAGTTTTTAGTTGTTAGTTGTTAGACAGGCTGCGCAAGCATCACGGGTTCTTCATTCTCCATTCCTCATTCTTCATTCGACATTTCGGTTTCCGACGATCGCTCCAGAACCGAAATGCAGAATGTCGAATAAAGAATAAAGAATGGAGAATTCCGAATAGAGCGCCGCCTGTCTAACAACTAACAACTAAAAACTAACAACTAACAACTCCCCTCCCGCACCTCGGCCTCGATCCGGCGGATCGCATCCTCGACCATCGACACAAACGCGTCGTCGGGCTCCCGGCCGTCGTCGAGCGCGTCGCAGGCTTCTTCGGCGTCTGCGCCGATCTCGCTGACGGCTGGAAAGCCGTAGGTTCCGCCGAGCCCCGCGAGACCGTGAAAATGCCGGTGCAGCTCGGTGAGCGTCGCGCGGTTCGCGCGATCGCCGTCGAGGCGGGCGAGGAGGGTGCGCATCTTGTCGAGCCGCTCGAGTGTGTTGGCGCGGAACTGTTGCGCGAGCTCGGCCATCAGCTCTTCGTTCATGCGGCGCCTCGCAGGATCTCGCGCAGCTGGTCGGCGAGTGTCATGGGGTTGAACGGCTTGACGACGACATCGAGCGCGCCGAGCCGCCTGAGCCGCTCGATCTCGGATGGCAGCGCCTTCGCCGTCAGGAAGATGACGGGGATCGACGCGGTCCGCGCGTCCTCACGTAACCGGCCGAAGGTCTCGACCCCGTCCATGTCTGGCATCATCAGGTCGAGCAGAATGAAGTCGGGGCGCGTCTCCGCCGCCAGCCCGACCCCCGCGGAGCCGGACGAGGCGTCGACGACGTCCATGCCCCCGACCCGGCCGAGGCTCAGCCGGATTACCTGCCTCACGTCGTCTTCGTCGTCGATGATCAGTGCCTTCAAGTAGTCTCCGGAAGCCGCAACAGCTCACCAACGGCTCCACGCAGATCCTCGTGGTCCACCTTCGACTTCATCAGGAACCTTGTGGGGCCGAGCCTGAGACGGTTCCGCTGATCATAAGTCAGGTCGGCTCCCGTGTAGACGAGCAGGGGCATCGACCGCCATTGCTCGTGCCTGCGCATCTCGTCGACGACCTCGTAGCCGTCGCCGTCGGGCAGGTCGACGTCGAGCACCAGCAGGTCCGGGGTCTGCTCCTTGATCGCGTCGAGTCCGTGCCGGCCCGTGGTCGCCGTCCGTATCACCACGCCGTCGCGCCGGAGCAGCCGCTCGAGCACGGAGAGCAGCGGCTCGTCGTCCTCGATCACCAGCACTTCGATCGAGTCTCGTGCCGCGACCGCGGGGAGACGGAACCAGAAGGTGCTTCCGCGTCCCTCCTCGCTTCGCAGCCCGACCGAGCCTCCGTGGTGCTGCACGATCGCCTTGGAGATCGCGAGCCCGAGCCCGGTGCCACCGCGCCTTCGCGAATCGGACGCGTCCACCCGCTCGAAGCGCTGGAACAGCTTCTTCTGCGCATCCTCACTGATCCCGGTTCCCCGATCCTCGACCGAGCAGAGGATCCAGCCATCGTTCTGCACGCTCGTCACCGTCACCGCGGCACCACGGGGCGAGAACTTGATCGCGTTCGAGAGGTAGTTGATCAGCACCTGCACGATCCGATCCTCGTCGGCGAGGAGCATTCCGTCCGCGCTGCGAACTTCGAGCGCGATCCCCTCCTGGTCGGCGAGCGTCGCCACGTTCTCGAGCGATCGCTCGATGATCGACTTCATCGTCGTGCGCGTCGGGCTCATCTCCATCCGCCCGCTCTCGAGGCGCTCGATGTCGAGGATGTCGTTGATGAGGTTGATCAGGCGGACACTGTTCCTCTCAGCCACGCCGATCATCTCGCGCGCCTCCGCGCCGACGTCGCCGAGCGCCCCGGAGGCGACGAGCCCCAGCGCGCCGCGGATCGACGTGAGCGGCGTCCTCAGCTCGTGGCTCACGGTCGAGACGAAGTCGTGCTTCATTCGGTCGACCTCATACCGCTTCGAGACGTCCATCATGTGCGCGGCGTAGTAGGTCTGTGCCGCCTCGTCGAAGCTGAACAGAGCGATCTCGAGCGGGAAGCGGTCTCCGTTTCTCCGCCTGCCGACCAGGTCGGTCACCGCGCCGATCGCGGGGGCGTACTTCGACTCGCGAACGTCGGTCGGCGGCTGGTCGGGCTCGTCGAGCAATACCGAAAAGTGGCGTCCGACGAGCTCGCGCTCCCCGTAGCCGAACATCGTCTCGGCCGCCGGATTGAGCGACTCGATGATTCCCTTGCGGTTGAAGGTCATCACGCCGCCGAGAGAGTTCTGAATGATCGAGCGGACGCGCGACTCCGAGGCGCCGAGTTCCTCGATCGCCCGATTCCAGAGCGTGACGTCCTTGGCGACGCCGAGAAAGCCGACGATCTCGTTCTGCGCGTTCCGCAGCGGGCTCACGGCGAGAGTCAGCGTCAGACGCTCGCCGTCGCGGCGGCGATAGGTCCATTCACGCTCTTCGACGACTCCATGGCGCGCCTTCTCGACGAAGAGATCGAATCCGCCCAGGGGCCTGCCGAGGAGTCGTCGTGCCTCTTCCTCGCGCTGCGAAACCTCTTCGAATCGCCGGATCAGCTCGATCGAGTGCCGTCCGACGATTTCCTCGGCCGAGAATCCGAGAATCCGTTCCGCGCCACGGTTGAAGATCCGGACGACACCGTCCAGGTCCGACGCCATGATCGCGACCTCGGTCGCGGCGTCGAGCACCGCCTGCATCGCGTTATGGCTGTCGGCGAGCGCGTCCTCGGAGCGCTTCCGGCGAATCACTCCGCCGAGCTGGCTCGCCGTCGCCGTGATGATCCGCCGGTAACGCTCGATCTCCTCCGACGCGCGCGGCGCGAAGAACGTCATCACCGCGACGACTTCGTCTTCCGCGATGACCGGCACGGCGAGTGCCGCCCGGAAGCCGACGAGACCGAGCGCGGGCGTCTGCACGAACCCCGGATCGCTGTCGACGTCGCGCACGAAGAGCGGGGCCCTCGATTCGCGCACCCGGCCCGCGAGACCCTGGCCGGGCGAGAGCACGAGCGCCCTCCTCTGCCGCGCGAACGCCTCGAGCAGCGGGTCTTCCCGGTGCCAGATCGAGCCGCAGCGAATCCGGTCCGAGCCGTTCTCCGGAAGCCAGACCTCGCCGTACGACCATTGCGCGATCTCGCAGAGCTCGGAGAGGGCGTCGACGAACGCCTCATCGAGGCTCCGCGCCCGCGCGATCTTCAGCGAGAGCGACTCGAGGAGGTGCGATTCCCGCTCCGCCCGCTTTCGTTCGCTCACGTCACGGAGGATCACCACACGCCGAGGCTCCCCGCGCGTCACGACGCTGCTCACCGAGATTTCCGCCTCGAACGGCCGCGGCGGATCGCCCCGCATCGCCTCGATCTCCCGTGCGCCGGTGGTCATCGCCGCCTCAGCGCCAAGCGCCGGGAAGATCGCCGAGAGATTTCGACCGACAATCGAAGCCGCGGGCAATGCCAGCAGCTTCTCGGCCGCCGGGTTTGCGAGCTCGATCCGGCCGTCGGAGTGGACGGTGAGAATACCGTCGTTGACGTCTTCGACCAGGGAGCGTACCCGCCTCTCACTCGCGTGAAGCTCGCTCGTCATCTCCTCGGCGAGCGACATCGCCCGCTCCCTCGTCGAGGCGAGAGACCATGCGATGGCGGCGCTCATGAGGCTCAGCAGGAAACCGATGCTCAGGACCACTCCCGGCGTGCGGTCCTCGGCAACCTGCAGCTGCGCGGCGGTCGCCTCGATGAGAATCGTCCACGGGCGCCCGTACACCTGGATCGTCTGCGAGCGGGCGATCGCGACCGGTGACGTCGAATCGCGTTGCGCGGAGGCGTAGAGCAGTTGCGCGTCGATGGTGCGCGCGCCGCCGTAGACCGCGAATCGCGGCGACATCGCTTGGATGGGCAGGTGCCGCATCACGTCCTCGAAGCGCGCCGCGATGTAGACCCATCCAATGAACTCGCCGCGATTGTCCGCCGCCGGGTCGGCCCGCCCTTCGCGCTCGAAAACGGGGAAGACCATCAGGAACCCGGGCTTGTCCGAGTCGTCCTGGACGAGGTTGACCCGATCGGAGATCGTCGGCCGGATCGTGCTGCGGGCCTCGTCGAGCGTGATCCGCCTCGGCACCGAGGTTCGCATGTCGTAGCCGAGCGCCTCTCGATTCGCATCGAATGGCTCGACGAAGCGGACGACGTAGTACTCCTCGCGCACTCCCCTCGGGTAGACGGCGAACGACGAAAACTCGGCGTTCGCTTCGGCAAGAAACGCGTCGAGCTCCCCGTCGGACACCCGCTGGATGAAGCCGGTGCCAAAGAGCCCGGGGTAACGCTTTTCGAGCGCGATCGACGCCACGAACGTCCGCCACTCGCCGCGGTCGATGCGCTGGCTCGAGGAGATGAAGGCTTCGGTCGATCGGAGAAGCTCCTCGTACGCGAGCATCCGTCCCCTGATCGCGTTGACCAGGAGTGAGCGATGCTCGACGAAGCGAGCCTCTCGCGCCTGCTGGCGCGACTCCACGGCGAACCGCGTTCCCCACACGGTGACCGCGAACGGAACGACGAATGCCACCAGGGCGACCATCGGGCCGCTCCTGAACAGGTCGTAACGACGGGTCTCCGCCACGGGTTGTTCGTCCTCCCGGCCCAGCCGAACACAGCGGGTGCGGACCTTCACGAATCCGCACCAGAGACACTCAATCCGCCGGCCTCACGGCCGGACGCGACGTCGCTCCGACGTCAACTCAACAACGCTTCGATCAGATGTCCGGCCTCGTCTGCCACGAGCGGCCGGGTGAGAATCCGGTCGACGGCGAGCCTCGAGAGGGCTTCCTCCCTCTGACTCGCCGTCCTGTAGAGCGAGGAGAGTAGCGCGATCTTGGTACCTGCGAGCCCCGTTTCGGTGCGAAGCGCGCGCGCGAACCTCGAGCCTTCGAGATCATCGACCCGGTCGTCGGCGATCAGCAGCGCAGGCCGGAACTTGCGGGCAAGCTCGAGGCTCTGATCCACCGTGGCGGCGAAGACGAGCCCGCAGCCGAGGCCTCCGAGCACGCGCTTGGTCTCGACGCGCTCGGCGAGGTCGGAACAGATCACGAGTACTACCGGCCGGGAGAGCGGCGTCGCACCCGGCACGAGTTCGTCCGCGGTTGCATCGCGCTCCGCGCGGCGCCGCCAGAGCTCGTCCGGTGCTACCTGCCAGAAACCTTCCTTGTAGCCTGTCGTCGCGAGGCAGAAGCAACTCGTGCACGACGGGCAGACGAGCGTCGGGTCGCCTACCGGACAGTCGCACCAGGACGCCACGAGGGCGTCGTAGGGCGACTGGCAGTGATAGCAGGTTGTGATGGTCGTCATGGCGATGGGCAGACCTGTACGTCATGGTTCTCCGCGCAGATTACACAGAGGTTAACGAACGGTGGGGACGGGCAGCCGGGCAGGGCTCCGGTGCTACACTCAGGCCACTCGAGCGTGGAACAGCCAATCGACTATCGAATCCTCGTCGTCGATGACGAGCTGATGATCCGGCGTCTGCTGGAAAAGTCCCTGTCCTCAGAGGGATACGGCGTGAGCACCGTTGGCAGCATCGCCGAGGCAATGGGAGAGGTCGAGAGGCGCCAGTACGACCTGATCGTCCTCGACCGGCTCCTTCCGGACGGCGACGGTATGGACGCATGCCGCCGCATTCGTGCCCGCTACCGGATGCCGATCATCATGCTGACCACGAAGGGACAGCTCTCCGACCGCGTCGAGGGGCTCGAGGTCGGCGCCGACGACTACCTCGTGAAGCCGTTCGAGATCGACGAGCTGATGGCCCGGGTGAAGGCGCAGCTCCGCCGGGCGCGCGACCTGTCGGCCGACGACGACACGCAGCGGATCCGAATCGGCCGCGTGACGATCGACCCCACCCTGCGCGATGCCGTCGTCGACGGACGGACGGCCGGGCTCACGGCGAAGGAGTTCGAGCTGATCCACTTTCTCGCGCAGCGCCGCGGCCGCGCCGTCGCCCGCGAGGCGATCGTCGAAGAGCTCTGGCCCGACGAGATCCCCGAGTCGGACAAGATCGTCGCCGTCTACATGCGCCGCCTGCGCCAGAAGATCGAGAAGAACCCCGACGAGCCGGAGCACCTGACGACCGTGCGCGGGTACGGATACAAGTTCGAGTGATCGCTTCGCGGAATTGATAGATGGGGACTGGGCTCGGGCTCGAAGTCCCGATTCGCCCTTTTCCATTCTTCATTTGGGATTCTTCATTTCGGTTTTGGCTCCCGTACAGAAACCGAAATGAAGAATGTCGAATGCAGAATGAGGAATTGAGAATGGCGCCACGCTTCTCGTGACCCTGGAAGCGCTTCCGAACCCGCCATCTCTCAATTCTCGATTCTCAATTCTCAATTCGCCCTAAAATAGGGCGTAGAGGGTGTGAAGGGCGTGAAGGGCGAGATCGGGGAGTTCCTGGATTACCTGGCGTACGAGAAGAACGTCTCGGTGAATACCGTGACGGCGTATCGCGACGACATCGAATCGCTCGTCAGCTTCCTCACCGCCGACTACTTCAATCTTTCGCGCGAGGCGCTCGACCTCACGACGGTCGATCATCTCGCGATCCGGGCGTGGCTCGCTCACCTCGCGCGCCGCAAGCTCGCCCGCTCATCCATTGCGCGACACCTCTCCGCGCTCCGCTCCTTCTTCCGGTTTCTCGTGCGCGAGGGAATCCTCCCTGCGAACCCGGCGCGCGGCGTCGCCACGCCGAAGAAGGAAAAATACCTTCCCACGGTGCTTCAGCCCTCGGACGTCGCGTTGCTGCTCGAGCAGCCCGACATCGAGACGCCACTGGGGATGCGCGACCGGGCCTGGCTCGAGCTCCTCTACGCGTCGGGCATCCGCGTGAGCGAGCTCGTCGGCATCGACCTCGACGACATCGACCTGCGTCAGCGCCTGCTCAAGGTGCGAGGCAAGGGCTCGAAAGAGAGGATCGTTCCCTTCGGCCGACAGGCCGCGGGCGCGATCCAGGCCTGGATGAAGGCCCGCCTGGGCCTGCTCACGCCGGACTCCGACGAAGAGGCGCTTCTGCTGAACCATCGCGGCGGCCGGATCACCGCCCGGAGCATCCGGCGCGGTCTCGCGCGCTACGTCCGCGGCGCGGCGCTCGCCGCCGGCGTTTCGCCCCACACGCTTCGCCACTCCTTCGCCACGCATCTCCTCAACGCAGGCGCGGACCTGCGCAGCATCCAGGAGCTGCTGGGCCACGTTTCCCTTTCGACGACGCAGAAATACACGCACCTCGCCGACTGGCAGCTCATCGAGGTGTACAAGAAGTCGCACCCGCGCGCATAGCAACGCGAAGCGCGATACCAACAACATGCTTCAAGGCGCATTCCCGCTGCCGCGTAGCGCAGCAGGAACGTGCGGGAAACGACCGACAAGGGTGCACCCATCCAATCCGGCGCCGCGATGCGGCGCGCATGATTCTCATCGCCCTGGCCCCCGGTTTCGCTTTGCGGCACCGGGGGCTAAGCTCGGCCGTCGCTACGCAACGCCTGACCACGTTCCCGCATTCGGCGCTTCGCGTTCCGCGTTTCGGGTTCCGGGTTTCCGGTTCCGCGTTCCTTGTTTCGCGTTCCGCGTTCCGCGTTTCGCGTTTGCATCTGCTACGCTAATCCATCGGCAAAGGCCATGCTCCAGGCGATCGTTCATCACGGTTTCATCAGGGAGACCATCGAGTATTTCGCCACGGTTACGGGGCCGAACCTCGACAAGCGCTTCTTTTTCGAGCAGACGCAGAACGGTGGCCACGCCAAGGTGCGGTACTTTGCCGGCGGCTCGGAGATCGTTCTCTCCGACGACCGCGTCGAGTTCTCCGGCAACGGCGGCATCTTCGGCGAATACATGTTCGGCGGCCACCTGCCGGTCCAGGACCTGCTCAACGACGAGGTGGTCAACCGCCTCGTCCTCTTCGGAACGATCTACGACCGCGACCGTCGCGAGCTCTCCTTCACGAATCAGACGAGCGGCGCCGAGACCTACGACGACATCTTCTTCAACGGCAACGCCGTGTCGAACTACTTCTTCTTCATCGACGACCGCGGGTTCACGAAGTCGACGGTCGAGCGCCAGGAGCGGACGCTGCGCACGATCGGCAAGCTGCTCAAGCGCTCCCGCAAGGTCGGCCGCGGCAACTTCCTCGACCTCGCGGCCGAGATCATCGAGGCGCTCGCCGAGCCGCAATCGACGATCTTCCTCGTCCGCATCATTCACCGCATGCACCAGCAGTTCTACAACGCGTCGCGCGAGGCTTACCTCGCCCGCCGCGGGTCGCTCGAGGACATCACACGCCTCATCGAAGCCGATCTCGGTCCCGACTTCATCGACTCCTATCAGCGCGAGCGGATCCAGATCGACGTCATCTACCACCACAAGGAAAACCAGGACCTCATCGACGAGTACAAGCGCGTCCTCGCGCAGAGCACGTCGCGCAAGCTGACGCACTCGGAGCGCGCGCGCCTCATGCGCCTGCGCACGCTTTCTCTGCGCAACGAAGTCCCGCTCTCGATCTTCGACATGCTCGAGGAGATCGTCCTCCAGGAAGAGGGGGGCGCAAAGCTCCCCGCGTCCGAAGAGCCCGACTTCATCCAGTCCACCCGAGAGATCCTCGAGGGCTTCCTGCTCGGCAAGACGATCAGCCGCAAGCTCTCCTCGAGCGACACGCTGCAGCTTATGGAAAACAAGCAGAAGGCGGCCGCGAACCGCGACCAGACGTTCGAGGAAATCCTTCTCGACACCGGGCGCCTCATCGACGAGAGCGCTCGTGACGACGATGATTTCGAGCGGATGGAGTCGTTCGGCGAGCTGATCACCTTCTTCGATCGCTTCGACCACACGTCGACCCTCGTCAATAAGCTCGCGTTCATGGACGACGTCGAGTTCACCGGCGAGCAGATCCGCTCGCTCCTCGGCAACATGCACGAGTTCGAGAAGCTGCGCCGCGGCCTCTTCCAGCAGCTCTTCATCGAGCCGGTGCTCGCGAACGAGTACACCCTCTCGTTCGGGCGTCGCAAGCTCTACTCGCTGATGATCGGCCTCATGTCGATCGACTCGAACGAGGCGAGCCTCAGCGACGTCGTCGACGAGATCCGCCAGATCAACCTACAGGAGCGCGCCTACTTCGGCCTGTATCGCGTCGCGCGAAAACGGATGTCGAGCTTCTACCTCGAGCTCAACACGGTCGAGGGTCGCGAGACGTTCCGGCGCGAGATCGCAGCCGAGGTCGATCGCGATCCCGACCTGCGCCCAGTAAAGCAGACGATCGACGACGAATTGCTCGACAACGTCATCACCAAGATCCGGCTCGAAGCCTTCTACATCAACCAGATGCTCCCGAAAATCATCGACGAGCGCGACTCGCGCCTTCGCAACGACTTCCTCGTCAACTCCGGCCTCGATCGCTTCCAGGTCGAAGAGCTCGAAACCGAGTACTTCGACCTCCGCAACTACCCGCCCCATCTGCTCCAGTCCATCCGCGAAGGGCTCGCCGCATCCGAGGAGCGGGAGGACGGGGTGGTGTTCGGGTGAAACACATCGAATGCTGAACGCTGAATGATGAATGTAGAAACGGGAGGCTGCTTCGAAGTCTCCTTCTATATCATCGTGAGATCCGGCATTCTGCGTTCCTCTTCCGGTGTTTTCTCTCCAGAGAATTTCGATTCGCGCTTCTGAGTAAGGTCGCCGGCCAGAACCTCTTCTACATTCGTCACTCTGCATTCTGCGTTCTGCATTCATTGTTTTCCCCCGAAAGGTCCACCCAAAATGTCCAAAGCCAACCGCCTCATCAACGAGACCTCCCCTTACCTGCTCCAGCACGCCCACAACCCAGTCGACTGGTATCCGTGGGGCGAGGAGGCGTTCAGGCGCGCGCGGGAGGAAGGGAAGCCGGTCTTCCTGTCGATCGGCTACTCCGCCTGTCACTGGTGCCACGTCATGGAGCGCGAATCGTTCGAGGACGCGGAGACCGCCGCGCAGCTGAATGCCGAATGGATCTCGATCAAGGTCGATCGCGAGGAGCGCCCCGACATCGACTCGATCTACATGACCGCGACCCAGATGCTGACCGGGCACGGAGGCTGGCCGATGTCGGTCTTCCTGACCCCCGACGCGAAGCCCTTCTACGCCGGCACCTACTTCCCGCCGGCCGAGCGCCACGGGATGCCGAGCTTCCGCCGCGTCCTCTCGCATCTCTCGCACCTCTATCGCGACGATCGCGAGAAGCTCGTCGAGGCCTCCGAGGAGATCCACGACGCGCTCGTTCGCTCGTCCGATGTCGCCGGGGCGCGGCTCGCGATGAACTATGTCGATCTCGACGCCGCGGCGGCGCGCCTTGCGGCGAACTACGACCGCGCGAACGGCGGCTTCGGCGGCGCGCCGAAGTTCCCGCCGTCGATGTCGCTCGATTTCCTCATGCGCGTCGCCGACCGCAACGATGACCCCGCGCTGCGCGAGATCGTCGTCACGACACTGCGCAGGATGGCGCGCGGCGGGATCTTCGACCAGGCGGGCGGAGGTTTCCATCGCTACTCCGTCGACGCGCGCTGGCTCGCGCCGCACTTCGAGAAAATGCTCTACGACAACGCGCTGCTCGCGCGCCTCTACGTGCGCGCCTGGCAGTGGACGCGCGACGAGGAGTTCCGCCGCGTCGCAAACGAGACGCTCGACTTCGTCGTGCGCGAGATGACCTCGCCCGAGGGTGGCTTCTACTCGACGCTCGACGCCGACTCCGAAGGTGTGGAGGGAAAGTTCTACGTCTGGTCGCGCGAGGAGGTCATGAGCCTCCTCGGCGACGAGGAAGGCGGGATCTTCTGCGCCCTCTTCGACGTCACCGACCGCGGCAACTGGGAAGGGCACAACATCCTCAACCTGCCTCGCGACCCGGTCGAGGTCGCCGCGGCGCTCGGCGTCACGGTCGAGCGGCTCGCCGGAGTCGCGGCGCGCGGGCGGTGCGCGCTCTACGGCCGCCGCGCTGAGCGCGTGCGCCCGGGGCGCGACGAGAAGATCCTCGCCGGATGGAACGGCTGGATGCTCGCCGCCTTCTCGGAGGCCGCGATGGCGTTCGACTCTGACGCGCACCGCGCCGTCGCCCGCGGCAATGCCGAGTTCCTCCTCGGAAAGATGTTCAGCGACGGGAAACTGCACCGCTCGTACAAGGACGGGCGCGTGAAGATCGGCGCGCTTCTCGAGGACGTGACCGGTGTCGCCTGGGGCCTGCTGGCGGCGTTCGAGGCCCTGCAGGAGCGGCGCTGGCTCGACGCCGCGAAGGCGCTCGCCGAGGATCTGCTGGCGCGATTCCAGGACCGCGAAGACGCAGGATTCTTCGACACGCCGGACGACCACGAGGCGCTGATCACGCGACCGCGCGACGTCTTCGACAACGCGACACCAGCCGGCACCTCGGTCGCGATCGACGTGCTCCAGCGCCTCGCGATCCTCTTCGGCGACGAGCGCTACGCACGCGCGGCGACGACGGCGCTCGAGTCGGTCGCCCCGATCGCCATGAAGCATCCGTCCGGCTTCGGCTTCATCCTCGGCGCCGCCGAGTTCTCACTCGCGAAGGTGAAGGAAATCGTGATCACGGGACCCGACGGCGACGACGCGAAGCGTGCGCTGATTCGGGTCGCGGGCGAGAGCTACCTCCCCCATCGCGTCCTCATCTCTTCTGATCAGCCCGGCCTCCCGCTCAGCGAGGGTCGCGATCCGCAGAAGCTGGCGGCGTACGTCTGCGAAGGCTACGCATGTGCGGCACCGACCGCGGACGTGGAGGAGTTGCGGAGGCTGTTAGGGTAGTCCTGAGTACTGAGTACTGAGTACTGAGTACTGAGTACTGAGTACTGAGTACTGAGTACTGAGTAGCGAATCACAGAACGGCCGCGGAAGCGGCCGTTTCTGATTAGCCC
>JAMPYE010000617.1 GCA_023700825.1 Thermoanaerobaculia bacterium
CCCCCCCACGCCCCCATCCACTCTGCGTGCTACTGCCCTAACCGGTACGTCGTGAACTGCACGTCCATGCGGCCGTCCTGGCCGGCGGTGAAGCGGTCCATGCAGGCGTCGTCGGTGTAGTCCATGAAGTTCTCGATCGGGTCGGCACCGTCTTTCTTCGTGCAGCTGTCGCGTCCCGTGGGACATCCGAACGCGGGCGACTTCTCGGGTGGCGTGTCGGCCACGTAGTCGCCCTTGCCGTTACAGCCGCCCTGGAACGTGTGGTAGAGCCCCATCCAGTGCCCCACCTCGTGCGTGGCCGTGTCCCCCAGGTTGTAAGGAGCGGCGGAGCCGCCCGGCAGCGACGAGTAGAGGATGACGACGCCGTCCCTCGACGGGGAGCGCTTGTAGCTCGACGGGAAGGTGGCGTAGCCGAGGATGCCGCCGTCCGGATTGCAGGTCCAGATGTTGAGGTCGGCGGCGCCGCCCCTTCGCGTGGCCGTCTTCATGGCGGTTTCCGCGCTGCCGTAGCAGCCGTTGTACCAGGCGGCATTCGTCGTGCGGTCGGTCGCCGCAAGGTTGAACGACCAGCCCCATGGGGCAAAGGCATCGTTGAGGACGCCCATCTGCGCGGCGATCATCGAATCGGGGACGTCACCGTTCGCGATGCCCGAGCCGTTGTTGATCACGTGGAAGTAGACATTGATCGTTCCACCCGTGACCTCGGCGAGCCCTCGTTCCGCGAGGATGCGCTGGAATTCGATCTCCATCAGCTCCGCCTCGACCGGCTGCAGGTGGCTGCCGCATCGGCGGCCGCTCATGATGAAGTCCTCCTGGCTGTCGAACTCGACGCCGTTGACGACGAACGGCGTGTCATCGGTCCACTGGTTGCGAGGGAAGCCGTGGTCCCTCGCCAGGCACGGAATCGCCACTGCGATGACGACGACTGCGAGAATCGAGTTCCTGATCTTCACGATGTTCTGCTCCTTTCACTTTCGGCCGTTGCGGGTTTCGCTGGACACACGCATAGCGGTACTCCGGCTTTGGTTCTGGGGTACCGCAGGTTTGGCGCTAACTCGGTAGCTTCAACTTCGCGCCTGCCGGGCCGAAAAACCCACGATCTCTGGAACGTCCGCCTGCCGCGGTGAAAAAGGTCCCGGGGGTGTGGAGGATCCGGGGTCGGGGGTTCAATCGCCTCGAGTGAAGAACAACCCCCTGAGCTTAGAACGTAGAGCGCTGAAGTTTGAACCCGGAAACGGGCACCGGGTGGTGGTTTCCGGGCCCTCAATTCATCGTTCAACGTTCTAACCTCGGATTTTCTCGCTTCAATTGACGCAATTGGGGTCGGGGGTTCAATCCGAGGTGGCTGAAGCGGAATCCGCTGCTGCGAGGCTTCGGCGATCCGGGCGGAAAGAGGCCGGTGACCGGCTCCGTCAGCTCTCTGCATTGCGGGTTTCCCTCTGCTCCGACCGAACTGCCCTCGTCCCGCCATCTTTCTGCCACCTCCGCGCGCGATACTCCTCCTCGTTCTGGCAGAATAGCGGCTTCGTCGGAACGGACGCGATGGCGAACAAGACGATCAGCTGGCTCAAGGACTTCCTCTGGCGACACGCCACGGGGATCGCGCTCGCCGTGGCGGCGGTGTTCGTCCTGGTCATCGCGGTGCTCGCCTGGAACTTCGTCATCATCACGCGCAAGTTCGATTCGGCCCGACGCTGGGATCTGCCGAGCCGGATCTACTCCGACGCCACGCCGATCCTTCCGACGCGCACCTATCCGCGCGCGCTCCTCGAGCCGAAGCTCAACCACGTCGGCTACCAGGAGGTGAAGCAGAAGGTCTCGCGCCCTGCGGAGTACCGCTACGTCGAGGGCGATCTCGAGATCTACCTCCAGGGCTTCGACTACCCCGACATGGAGTTCGCACCGATGGCGGTGAGGATCGACATGAAAGGGGACGGCTACGTCCGCTCGATCGAGCGCCTCGACGACCAGATCAAGCTCAAGGCGATCCGGATCGAGCCGGAGTTGATCACGTCGATCTACGACGACGTGATGGAGAGCCGCGACCCGATCCCGCTCGACGAGGCGCCGAAGAACCTCGTGAACGCGGTCATCGCCGTCGAGGACCGCGATTTCATGCAGCACGAGGGGATCTCGATCCGCGGCATCTTCCGCGCCGCGATCACGAACGTGAGGAGCGGGGGGGTGCGCGCCGGCGGCTCGACGCTCACGCAGCAGCTCGTCAAGAACCTCTTCCTCACGCACGAGCGCACGGTCAGGCGCAAGGTGCGCGAGATCCTGATGGCGGTCATCCTCGACGCCCGCTACTCGAAGGAGGAGATCCTCGAGGCGTACCTCAACGAGATCTACCTCGGCCAGAACGGCTCGGTGCAACTCGTCGGCGTCTCCGAGGCCTCACGGGTCTTCTTCGGCAAGCGGGTCAGCTCGCTGAGTCTCGGGGAGGCCGCGACGCTCGGCGGGATGATCCGCTCGCCGAACAACTACTCGCCGCTGCGGAACCCCGAGAAGGCGCGCGAGCGCCGCGACCTCGCGCTCAAACTGATGCTCGAGCAGGGGATGATCTCAACCGACGAGTACACCGCCGCGGTCAACGCGCCGCTGACGGTCAACCGCTACCCGCGCTCGATCAACTCGGCCCCCTACTACGTCGACCTCGTGCTGCAGCAGCTGCGCGCGACCTATCCCGACACGCAGCTCAAGACCGAAGGGCTGAAGATCTTCACGACGCTCGACACGGTGATGCAGCGCTCGGCCGAGCAGGCCCTGGAAGAGGGGATCGCCAACCTGAAGAAGGGCTACCCGCACATCCGGAAGGCCGACGCGGGGATCGAGGGTGTCGTCCTCACGATCGAGCCCGGGACCGGCTACGTGAAGGCGCTCGTGGGCGGCACGAACTACCGCAAGACGCAGTTCAACCGCGCGGTGCAGGCGCGGCGGCAGCCGGGCTCGCTCTTCAAGCCGTTCGTCTACGTCGCCGC
>JAMPYE010000051.1 GCA_023700825.1 Thermoanaerobaculia bacterium
ACCTGATGGGTCAGGAGGAAGAATTTGAGAAATCTGCAGATGCTTTCACTCGTAGTTCTCGTCGCAACGGAAGACGCCGCTGGTGCGCCTCACGAGTGCCCGCGCTTCGTTGCAAGCGTCACGAAGGGGAGCGGACGATGAGCCGCGCGCGTGCCTTCGCAGCGGTATTGCTGAGTGGAGTATTCGCACTCGGTGGGGCGCGACTCTACTCTGCGCCACCTGAGGAGAACGTAGCTCCGTTCCTCAGAGCGGAGCATCCACTTGAAGGTAGCTATCTCGTACGGTTGCTCCCGGTGCCGGGTACTTCTCGCCAGGAGGTCGCAACGCGAGTTACGGGAAACCACAATGTCGACGCCGCAAACTCCACTCCTGCGAGGGTTAACGGCGCAATCGCCGTGGGGGCCACTGACGCTACGGATGAACGATGGGTTGGCACTGGCATCGGCTCCAACACGGGAAGCGTGATCTCGGTGTTCGCCCCGGGTGCAAACACCCTCGCCGCGTTTCACACCGGTACCAGCGCGGTGCGTCCGATCGGGGTTTCTTCGGGTACGTCGTTTTCGGCCGCAATCGTCTCGGGAGTCGCGGCCAGGCTTCTCGAGCTGTATCCTGCAGAGAATGGCGGTCAAATCAAGGATCGAATCCAGAACGAGTCGACACCTGAAATCGTGGGTAATCCCGGTGCCGGGTCCCCGAACCGTCTGGTCTACAGGAGCGTTGGCAGATGTCGCCCAATCTGAGTCTCATCGTTGCAGCATGGCTTCTTCTCTGCTCGGCGGCGTCAGCCGCCGAGCGTCGAGTCTTGATTCCGATCGTCGTCTCGAATGTTTCCGGCGCTTTTGGAACGGTCTGGTCATCGCGGACGTGGGCGCACAACGACTCGCCGGAGCTCGCGGCTGCGCAGTTTCCGAGAGACTGTCCGATCGGTTGTGCGCCGGGGGATCTCATCACGCCGTACTCGACATCGTTCCTGGATTTCCCCGCGAATGTGGATGCGACCCGGCCGGGAAGAATCGTCATCGGTAGTGAGTCATTGAGGTTCACGACTCAACTCATCGAGAAATCGGGGAGCAGTCTCTCGATGAACTTACCGGTAATTCCAGAGCTCTCTTTCGCACGACGAATGATGTTTGTCAGGATCGCCGCGGGCGACGAGGCCCGGCGCCTGCTTCGAGTCTATTCGATGAATCCCAGTGGCGGGCCGATCACCATTCACGTCTATCGCGTCCAGCTCCTCGATCCGATGCTGCCCCATGAGCTTGTTTCTGCGACGACCAGGATGCTTTCTCCGTCCACGTCGGAGTTCGAGCCGTCGTACCTTCAGCTTTCTGGAGAGGAATTGTTTGCCGGCACACAGCCCGGCGATTTTGTGAACGTCGAAGTTTCGGCCGTCGACGATGGAACCTTGATCTGGGGCTTCATCACAGCCACGGACAATACGAATCAGCACGTCAACCTCATCCTGCCAAGCGAGTAACCGAGGGCAGATGTCGCCCAATCTGAGTCTCATCGTTGCAGCATCGCTTCTCCTCTGCTCGGCGGCGTCAGCCGCCGAGCGGCGAGGGTCGCACCTGTCGGAGCTGGGGTCGCACCTGAAGAATCAACTTCACGGGTTGTCGACGATCCGCTGAGTTTCGTTTAAAGGATCACCGTTTTCGATCAGCGATCGTCGATCTGTGCGTCATCGGCGAGCCGCTTCCTCATGGCTATCCTCGGTCCGAGGTTACCTCGGCATGCTGCGGAAGGAAAGTGGAGACCACGCCGGTGCTGCCCGGAAACGGTACGAGCGGCGCGATCCGGTGCGTGACTCCTGCAACGGGCCAGCGGCGTTTCCCGAATTGGCGTGTCCCCGGAGCCTTGTTTCACTCTTGTAACGGGCTTTACGCGGCGCGACGTCCCATTTTGCGTACTCGTGTCTGGGATACCACTAACCACTACAGGAGAACCTTCATGCTCAGAACCATTGCGACGATCGCGGCCGCGCTCGTCTTCACCGTGGCGGTCGAGGCCGGCGGGCTGTCGACGCCGAGCCCTTACTCCAATCGGATCCTGATCCCCGCCGCCATCAGCGCCGACGGGGCGAACGACACGGTGTTTCGCTCCGACATCCGCATCACCAACCAGAGCGACCGCCCGCAGCGCGTGCAGCTCGACTGGCTCCCGCGGGACGGGGCGCCGGGTCCCGCGGTCGTGACGATCGTCGAGATCCTCCCTCACCAGACGCTCGCCTCGGATGACTTCGTGCATGAGGTGATGAACCGTGGCGGTCTCGGCGCGATCCTCGTAAACGGGATCGACGGGACGGGGGCCGCGGATCCCGATGCCCGGCTCCATGCGACCGTGCGTGTCTGGACGCCGCAGCCGGGCAGCGAAGGGACGTCGTCCCAGTCCTTCTCGCCGATCCCGCTCAGGGACGTCATCAACGACAAGCTTTTCATCCTCGGACACCGCCGCAACGAGCAGTACCGCACGAATGTCGGCATCGTGAATCTCGACTCGGGCGTGCATACGTTCCTGGTGACCGTCAGCGGCGAGACCCCGACGCTGGTCCCCGAGGAGTACCGCGTCAGCGTGCCCGGCTTCGCGATGGTGCAGTTCCCGGTGACCGGGGCACAGCAGAACCAGTTGCGCGTGGAGATCCAGGAAGACGTCGCCCCCGGCGGAGGTCACCTCACGCTCTGGACCGCCTATGCCTCGACCGTCGACAACGTCACGGGAGACGGCTGGACGACGGTGGGAGTCGATCGCGGAGAGAAGTGACCGACAGGTGTCGGGTAAGAACTTTCCTTTCTACGGGCGGCCCGCTGGGCCGCCCGTCGTCTCCTCTTTCCGTTTCCCCGTCACCGCCGGCATGTGACCGCGCGCACACGGCTCTTCCGTCCGCCCGATTACGCTATTTCGTGAGTTGGCGAAATGACGACGATCCCGGACACCGAGAGCAAGCCTCCTGAACTGACGCAAGACCGACCCCTTCTTCGCCTCGCGGGAGGCATTCTCGCCGCAGCGATCGCCATTGCCCTTTACACGCAGCTGGCCCGCATCGCGGAGTTCATCACCTACTCCGTCATCCGGCTCGCCCGCGGCAGCCATCTCGGCTCCGCGGTGGAGTTCTTCCTCTACGAGGTGCCGAAGGTTCTTCTGCTTCTGGTCGGCGTGGTCTTCGTCGTCGGCCTGCTGCGGACCTGGCTCACGCCGGAGCGCGCCCGCCGCTTCCTCGCGGGAAAACGCGAGTCGACGGGCAACGTCGTCGCGGCGCTCGTCGGCATCGCCACGCCGTTCTGTTCCTGCTCCGCCGTCCCGCTCTTCATCGGCTTCATCAGCGCGGGCGTGCCGCTCGGCGTGACGCTCTCGTTCCTGATCTCCGCGCCGATGGTGAACGAGGTCGCGCTCGTCCTCCTCTTCGGTCTCTTCGGCTGGAAGGTCGCGGCGCTCTATCTTGGAACAGGCCTCACGATCGCGATCGTCGCCGGCTGGACGATCGGGCGGCTGAAGATGGAACGGCATGTCGAGCCGTGGGTCTACACGATGCAGGCGGGCGAGGCGCCCGAGGGCGCGCCGAAGCTCTGGAGCGAGCGCTTCGCCGAGGCTCGCGCCGCGGTGCGCGAGATCGTCGGCAAGGTCTGGCCCTACGTGGTGCTCGGCATCGCGGTCGGCGCCGGAATCCACGGCTACGTGCCTACCAACTTCCTCGCGTCGTTCATGGGGAAGGACGCGTGGTGGGCCGTTCCCCTCGCGGTCGTGTTAGGCGTCCCGATGTACTCGAACGCTGCCGGGATCATCCCGATCGTGCAGGCCCTGCTCGGTAAGGGCGCAGCGCTCGGCACGGTGCTCGCCTTCATGATGTCGGTGATCGCGCTCTCCCTTCCCGAGATGATCATCCTCCGGAAGGTGCTGCGCCCCGTCCTCATCGCAACCTTCGTCGCCACGGTCGCCGCCGGCATCCTCGTCGTCGGTTTTCTCTTCAACGCAGTGCTCTGATCCACGGAGAAACGAAATGCAACGCATCGAAGTCCTCGGTCCCGGCTGCACCCGCTGCAAGGAAACCTACCGCGTCGTCCAGCACGTCGTCGAGACGGCGGGCCTTCAGGTCGAGCTCGTCAAGGACGAGTCGTACGAGCGGATGGCCGCGCTCGGGCTGATGGCAACGCCCGGGATCGCGATCGACGGAAAGGTCGTCGTCTCGGGTCGAATCCCGAAAGCGGAAGAAGTGCGTCACCTGCTGGGGATTTCGTAGTGGAAGTGATGCGATGACTCGAACCGCGAGCGGAATGAACGTCTTCGAGCGCTACCTCAGCCTCTGGGTCGCGCTCTGCATGGTCCTCGGCGTGACGATCGGGCTCGTCTTTCCCGCGGTGGCGGGCAGCCTGCGCGCGATGGAGTTCGGCACGGGGAGCCAGATCAACATCCCGATCGCGATCCTCATCTGGCTGATGATCTACCCGATGATGCTCAAGATCGACTTCGGGTCGATCGCGCGCGCCGGACGGCGGCCGAAGGGGCTCGTCATCACGATCGTCGTGAACTGGCTGATCAAGCCCTTCTCGATGGCCTTTCTCGGCTGGCTCTTCTTCAAGCACCTCTTCCTGCCGCTGATCGGGCAGGAGCTCGCGAGCCAGTACATCGCCGGCGTGATCATCCTCGCGGCCGCGCCCTGCACGGCGATGGTCTTCGTCTGGTCGTACCTCGCGAAGGGCGACCCGGCCTACACGCTCGTCCAGGTGTCGGTGAACGACCTGATCATGCTCCTCCTCTTCGCGCCGATCGTGAAGCTGCTCGTGACGGGCGCCTCGGGGCTCGAGGTGCCGTTCAGCGTGCTGCTCTACTCGGTCGTCATCTTCGTCGTCGTGCCGCTCGCGCTCGGCTCGATCAGCCGCGCGCTGCTGATCCGCACGAAGGGCGCGGAGTGGTTCGAGACGCGCTTTCTCGCCCGGTTCCACCCGATCACCGTCGTCGCCCTGCTCGCGACGCTCGTCCTGATCTTCGCGTTCCAGGCCGACAACATCACGCTGCGCTGGTTCCACGTGATCCTGATCGCGGTGCCGATCACGATCCAGGTCTACTTCAACTCGTCGCTGACCTACGGGCTGATGAAGCTCTTCCGCGTCGACTACGAAGTCGCGGCGCCGGGGGCGCTCATCGGTGCGTCGAACTTCTTCGAGCTCGCGGTCGCGACGGCCATCGCGCTCTACGGGCCCGGCTCCGGAGCCGCACTGGCGACGGTCGTCGGCGTGCTCGTCGAAGTCCCCGTCATGCTATCGGTCTGCTCGATATGCCTCGCCAGCAGGGGGTGGTACGAGAGGACGGGTATTGAGCCGGCAGCCTCGTAACCGGACATTCCGACGTTCGACGGTCCCCGGGAGCGTTGGAGAAGCGAACGGGCGATGGGACGGCATTCAAACCGGGAACATGCGATGATCCCGCTTCCTTCAGGAGACGAACGATGACACTGACACCTCTGGCACGAGCCGTCCAGACGCACAAGGCGATCGCCCACCCGGTACGCCTGCGCATCCTGCTGATGCTGCGCGAGTCGCCGCTCTGCGGCTGCCAGATCGGCGCGGTGGTGAAGCTCGCGGCGTCGACCGTGTCGGAGCATCTCTCCGAGCTGAAGAAAGCGGGCCTCGTCGTCGAGAAGAAGGACGGTCGATGGGTGGAATACCGGCTCGTCGACGACGTCGCCACGCAGGCGCTGCTCCAGGCGATCTCGCCGGGCTTCGAGCGCGACACGACGGTCCGGGCCGACGCGATCCTCGTCAAGGCGCTGCGGCGCGTACCGCTGGAGCAGCTCTGCAAGGTCGAGCTCGACCTCACGCAGCTCGACCAGCCTGCGGTCGCCGTGGCGCTCGAAAGGGCGGAGAAGCTCCTGTCGGCGGGTTAGGCGCGGCACGCTCCGGCGCCAGTCCGCGGCCCGAGGAGTCGCGCTTTCGGGCCGCCGCTCGCGAGGCGAAGCTGGTTTCTCCCCACAAGGAGTCGCAATTCGATACGATTCGAGTCTCACGAGCCTCTGGAGGGCGGAAACTTGGACGAACGACGACGCGCAGAACGGCTACCGGTCAGGATTCCGATCGAGCTGAAGAACGGCACGGGGATCACGCGCGACATCAGCGGTCTCGGTGTCTACTTCGCCGCGGCGTTTCCGTTCGAGAGCGGGCAGGAGATCGACTTCGTCCTTCGGGTCCCCGGCTCGATCAACGTGCACTGCTCGGGTCGCGTCGTTCGCTCGGACTTCGACCGGGAGTCGATGAGCTACGGCGTCGCGGTCACGATCGACGGGTACGACGGCGACGGCGGGGAGCTGGGAGACGCACCCGAGGCCGAGATCGTGTTGCGCGAGCTGCAGAAGCACCACGGCGGTTGAGCGGGGAGATTGCGATGAGTCCGGTCAGGCAACGAGCCCTCATTCTCTGCACCCACAACTCGGCCCGGAGCCAGATGGCCGAAGGACTGCTGCGCCAGATGGCGGGCGACCGGTTCGAGGTCGAGAGCGCGGGGACCGAGGAGACGCGCGTGAATCCCCTCGCGATCGCGGTGATGAGCGAGATCGGCATCGACATCTCCTCCCACACGTCGAAGACGCTCGATCGCTTCCTCAACCAGCGGTGGGACTACGTCATCACCGTCTGCGACAACGCGAACGAGTCGTGCCCGGTGTTTCCCGGCGCGGATACCCGTCTCCACTGGAGCTTCGAGGACCCGTCGGCCGCAAAAGGGAGCGACGAAGAGCGCCTCGACGCGTTTCGCAGGATCCGGGACCAGATCCGGGCGCGGCTGAGAGCGTTCGTCTCGTAGCGCGCTGGAATACCGGGACCCGCGCACGCTGTCATTGGGGAGGCTCGCCCTGGCCCGTTCCCCGGGCTCCCGACGGCAGGAGGAAAGAGTGGCACTCGTTCAAGTGACTGAAGCGAACTTCGAAGAGACGATCCGCGAGGGCATCGTGCTGCTCGACTTCTGGGCGGCCTGGTGCGGCCCGTGCCGTACCTTCGGCCCGATCTTCGAGGCGGCGGCGGAGCGGCATCCCGACATCGTGTTCGGGAAGATCGACACCGAGGCCGAGCAGGGGCTCGCCGCAGAGTTCCGGATCCAGGCGATCCCGACCCTGGTGGTGATTCGCGACGGCGTGATGCTGGCCGCCCAGCCCGGCGCGCTTCCCGCGGCGGCGCTCGACGATCTCATTGGTAAGGTGAGAGAGCTCGACATGGACGAGGTGCGCAGGAAAGTCGACGAGCAGCAGCGCGCGGCCGCGGCTTCGACCGGGAAGGACGCCTGATGTGCAGGCGGGTCGTGTGCAGCGAGTGCGGGCGGCCGGGTTTTGCCGGCTGCGGCAAGCACATCGAGCAGGTGCTCGGAGACGTGCCGCCCGAGGACCGGTGTCGTTGCACGGAAGCGCGGGAGGAGCGCCAGGCGAAGGAAGCCGGCGCGTCCTTGCCGTGGGGCGACAGGATCCGCAAGATTTTCGGCTAGCGCGACGCGCGGCCCAATCGTCCCTCCGCGACTCGCGTTCCCGATGCGTGCCCCGACCCAGCCCTCGCGCCGGGCTGGTGTCAATCGCGCTTCCGGCGCGAAGGGCGTTTCGGCGCGACGTTCGTGACGTGCCTGGCCGGCGGCAGGGCCTTACGGCGCGTCGGGGCTGACGAGCCTGGATCCCGACGCGAGCTTCGCGAGGACGGTGCCGAGGACCAGCCCGATCAGGTAACCGTACGGGAGCCCGACTGCGACGAGACCGACGAGGATCGTGATCGGGAACTCGGAGCGCGATGGCGTTACGTCGCGGATCAGCCAGATCAGCGTGAGCGCCTCGAACAGGAGGAGCACTCCGAGGATCGGCAGCGGGAACGCCGAGACGATCTGGTCGAAGCCGGCACCGAAGAAGAGCCCCGTGGCGAGGAAGAGCGATCCGTAGATCACGACCGAGCCGCCCGTCCGTCCGCCGAAGGTGAAGTGTCCCGCCATGCCGCCCGAGCCGTGACAGGTCGGCACGCCTCCGAACCAGGGGCTGACCAGGTTCATCAGTGAATACGTGAACCCGATCTTCCGGATCGTGATGTTCCGCTCCGGGAAGAGATCCTCGGCGAGCTGGCGCGTCGCGAGCACGGAGTTGCCTAACGAGAGCGGGATCTGGGGGAGCGCGAGCACGATGAATCCCGTCGTGATCTCGGCGAGCGACGGCGCGCGAAAGACCGGCAGGTCGAACCCGAAGCTGCGAACGAGGTGCCCCTGGTCGAGGCTGAAGAGCACGGCGTAGGCGATCCCGAGCGCAAGCACGGGAAGCGCACCGGGGATCTTGTCGTGGCCGAGCAGGACGACGATGATGACGAACGAGACTCCGGCGAGGATGAAGCCGGTGATGCCGTCGGCCTGCACGTAGTTCTTGAGCGCGATCGACGCGAGCTGCAGGCCTAACCCGAACTGGATCCCCCGGACGACGCTCTTCGGAACGACGCGCGCCAGCCATTCGAGGAGCCCCGTCGCGGTGAGAACGAGCATCGTCACGCCGATCGCGAGCCCGGCTCCGAAGAGAACGGGCCCCGCGATCCCCTGCGCGATCACGATCGCCGCCATCGCCTTGAGCGGCTGAACGGGCATCGGCATCCGGTAGACGAGACCGGTCACCACCTGCAGCAGCCCGAACATCACGAGCATGCTCGCCCCGTCGATCTTCGCCGCGAGCGCGATTCCGACGAGCAGCGGCAGGCTGGTGCCGACGTCACCGAACGCGCCCGCGAGCTCGTGCCGGTCGAATCGGATGTGCGTCCCCGCGGAAGCCATGCGCGCGATTCTACACGGGGCGGGGTGCAGCAACTGTCAGCACCGGACCTGGGCGCGCTCACTCAGGCCCGGCGACTGACTCAAGCCCGCACGTGTTCCTCCTGTTTCGCGGCCGAGCCGAATCTCAGGTAGAGCGCCGGCACGACGATCATGTTGAGTGCGGTCGAGGTGAGCAGCCCGCAGAGAATGACGATCGCCATCGGCGTCTCGATCTCGCTCCCCGGCTTGCCGCCCGAAAGCGCGAGCGGCACGAGCGCGAGACCCGCGGCCAGCGCCGTCATGAAGATGGGGGAGAGGCGCTCCATCGCGCCGCGCCGCACTGCCTCGACGACGTCGGTGACCCCTTCCTCGCGCATCAGCGTCTCGATGTGCGCGATCATCATCAGGCCGTTGCGCGTCGCGATGCCGAAGAGGGTGATGAAGCCGATGATCGACGCAATCGACAGTATGCCGCCGGAAAGCCAGACACCGGCCACGCCTCCGATCAACGCGAGCGGCAGGTTGATCATGACGAGCGCCGCATCGCGCTTCGACCCGAGAGCGACGTAGAGCAGGAGGAACGTGAGCGCGATGACGATCGCGCCGAGGAGCATGAGGCGTCTCGACGCTGCCGCGGCGCTCTCGAACTGGCCGCCGAACTCGACGTGATAGCCGGCGGGCAGCTTCACCGTCTCGGCGATTCCCGATCGAATGTCGCGCACGACGCTGTCGAGGTCGCGGCCCGCGACGTTCGCCATCACGACGATCTTCCGCTCGACGTTTTCCCTGCTGATCGTGTTCGGCCCGCTGTCCTTCCGGATTGCCGCGAGCGCGTGAAGAGGAATCTGCGCGCCAGACGGGGTCGAGATGAGCGTCGAGCGTATCGCCTCGAGATCGTCGACCGCCGAGGGCTCGTAACGGACGACGAGGTCGAAGCCGTACTGCCCTTCGAACACGCGCGACACCTCGTGACCTGCGAAGGCCGTCTCTAGCGTTTTGGCGACGTCGCCGACGCGCAGCCCGGCGCGCGCGATCGCTTCGCGGTCGAAACGGATCGTGAGGACCGGGATCTCGGCCTGCTGCTCGAGCGAGACGTCGACTGCTCCATCGATCTTCTGCGCGATGTCGCGCACCTGCTCGCCGACCTTCCTGAGCGTCGCGAGATCGTCGCCGAAGATCTTGATGGCGATGTTCGCGCGGGTGCCGGAGAGCATGTGGTCGATGCGGTGCGAGATCGGCTGTCCGATGGTGACGTTCGTGCCCGGGATTCCGGAGAACTCGCGCCGCAGCTCGGCGAGAAGCTCGTCCTTGCTCCGCTCCCTCATCCGAAGGCTCACTTCCATCTCGGACGCGTTGACGTCCTGCGCGTGCTCGTCGAGCTCCGCGCGGCCGGTGCGCCGCGCGGTCCCGACGACCTCAGGCTGCCGCATCAGCGCCTGCTCGATCATCCGGCCGATCCTGTCAGACTCCGCGAGGCTCGTTCCGGGTAGCGTCACGGCGTTGATCGTCAGCGTTCCCTCGTTGAAATCGGGAAGGAACGAGCGGCCCGCGAGCAGCAGCCCGGCGACAGCCACAGCAAACGCGACACCACCGGCGAAGGCAATCGTCCGCCAGCGGAAGAGCGTGACGTCGAGCGTGCGCCCGTACATCCGCTTGAGCCAGGCGACGATACGGCTGTCGCCATGACCGAGAGCCTTCGAGCCGGGCAGAAGGAAGTAGCAGAGCGCGGGAGTCACGGTGAGGGCCACGACGAGCGACGCGGCGAGCGACACGACGTACGCGAAGCCGAGCGGGCGCAGCAGTCTTCCCTCGATTCCCGACAGGAAGAAGAGCGGCGTGAAGACGAGGACGATGATCGCGGTCGCGAAGACGATCGACGACCGCACCTCTTTGCTCGCGGCGAAGATCACGTCGATCGCGCTGCGTCGCTCGCTCTCCGGTCTCGAGGAGTTCTCCCGCAGGCGCCGGAGGACGTTTTCGACGTCGATGATCGCATCGTCGACGAGCGCACCGACGGCGATGGCCATGCCGCCCAGCGTCATGGTGTTGATCGTCACGCCGAAGATCCACATCGCGATGATCGCCGTGACGAGCGAGAGCGGAATCGCAAGGACCGTGATCCCCGTCGCGCGACCGCTCATGAGGAAGAGGAAGACGATCGCGATGACGAGGATCGCGCCGTCGCGCAGCGCACCGACGACGTTGCGAACCGCGATGCTGATGAAGTCCGACTGGCGGAAGACGTGCCGGTCGATCTCCATGCCTGCTGGAAGCGACTTCTGCACGTCGTCGAGAACGGCGTCGAGCCGCTCGGTGAGCTCGAGCGTGTTCGCGCCCGGCTGTTTCTGGATCCCGAGAATCACCGCGGGCCGCGCGTTGTGCGAGCCTTCGCCGCGCTTGGTCGCCGCGCCGATCCGGACGTCGGCGACGTCGCGAACGAGAATCGGCCGCCCGTCGCGCAGCGTCACCACGGTGTGCCCGATCTCCTCGGGGTCGCCGACGCGACCGATCCCGTGGATCAGGTACTCCGTGCCCCCTTCGTGGTAGAAGCCGGCAGAGGAGTTCTCGTTCGTCGCGCCCACTGCGTCGACGACCTGGTCGATCGTGACCTTGTACGCGGCGAGGCGGTCGGGCCTGACCACGACCTGGTACTGCTTCGTGTCGCCACCGGTCGGGATGACCTGCGAGACTCCCGGCACCGCCAGGATGCGGCGCCTAACGACCCAGTCGGCCGCCGTCTTCAACTCCGTCGGCGTGTGCTTCTCGCTCGTGAGGGCGAGGAACATGATCTCGCCCATGATCGAGGAGACGGGGGCGAGAACCGGCGCGGGCACGTCGGGCGGCAGCGTCGACTGCGCGAGCTGCAGCTTCTCGGCGACGATCTGCCGTGCCTGGTAGATGTCGGTTCCCCATTCGAACTCGACCCAGATGACGGCGATGCCGACGCCGGTCGACGAGCGGACACGCCTGACGCCGGAGGCGCCGTTGAGTGCCGTTTCGATCGGGAAGGTGATCTGCGTTTCGACCTCGCCGGGCGCCATGCCGTGCGCTTCGGCGATTGCCGTGACGGTCGGCGCAGTGAGGTCGGGGAAGACGTCGACCGGCATGTTCAACGCTTCGTAGGCGCCCCACGCCAGCATCAGCGCGGCGCAGACGAGCACGAACACCCGGTTGTCGAGAGACCAGCGAATGATTCGATCGATCATCGTCGTCTCCCTCAGTGCGCGTGCCCGTGCGTCGGGACGGCGCCCGACGCCGAGGCGAGGCGAATGTCGTACGCGCCGCGCGTGACGACGCGCTCCCCGGCCTCGAGGCCGGAGAGGACCTGGACGAGTTGTCCGTCATGCGCGCCGAGCTTCAGCGCGCGCCGCTCGAACGCCTCGCCTTCGGCCTCGACGTACGCCACGGGTTGCGCGTTCTCCTCGACGACCGCCGTGAGCGGGATCGCGAGCGTCTCCGTCGCCTCGCCTGTGAAGACGAGAGCCTTCCCGGACATCCCGGCGCGCAACGCGCCATCCCGATTCGCCAACTCGAAGATCAGCGGAATCGTCCGCGTCTGTGGATCGACGACACCGCCGAACGCGACGAGGCGCCCTCCTTTGTCCCGCGAGGTCTCGACGGGTTTGTCGAATCCCTGCGGATAGAAGGCTGCGCTCGTGGCGTTGCGGAGGCGCGCGATGTCTGCTTCCGGCACGTGGACCTCGAGCAGCAGCCGGTCGAGGTTCACGATCTCGAAAATAATGGCACCGGCGTCGACCGCCGATCCGGGAGCGACGTGCACGGCCGTCACGACGCCCTCGACGGGGGCGCGGAGCGAGATCCTGTCGCCCGCTCCCTCGCCAGACGCGGTCTGCGTTCCATGAAACTGGGAAAGGCGCGTCTCCGCGGCCCGAAGCTCGGCCCGGGCAGTTGTGGTGCGGGCGCGGGAGTCGATGACGCGGCGCTCGGCGACTGCCTCCTGCGCGAAGAGCTCCTCGAGGCGTTTCTGCTCGCTCTCCGCCTGTCCGAGCGCGACTCGCGCGCGATCGGCGTCGAGCTGGAGCGACGCGAGGTCGGTTCCCGCGGCGATGTTAGGCGCGATCTGCGCGAGCACGGCGTTGCGCGACACGCGCATCCCGATCTGCGGGAAGTTCCCCGCGACGATCCGTCCCGCGGCGGGAGCCGTGACTGACGCGGCACCGTCGGCGGTGGGCCGAAGCTCGGCGCTCGCCTCGACGGAGGCGCGCAGGCTCGCCATTCCCACCGGCGCGGTCGCGAAATCGGTCTTCCACTGCTGTTCCTTGAGGTAGGAGATCGTTCCGCCGCCGCCTTCCTCTTCCTTCGGCGAGGCCGCGATCGCCGCCTCGAGCGAAGGGTGAACGGTCACCTCACCGACGTCGTGCACGTCGCGAAAGCCGTGCGCCTCGATGACGAACTGCAGCTTACGAGTCCCCGCATGGGCCGGCTTGGCCACCGGGCGGAAGATCCCGGACGACGACACCGCGGTCGCCGTGAATCGCTCCTCCGGGGCGCCGCCGCCGCTCAGCACGGCGGTAACTGTTCCCGCGGTTGCGGGCTTGAAGTCGTCGAGCTTCGTGACGTGCGCGGCGAACGGCGACTCCGCGCCGACGGCGAGAGCCTTGAACTCGACGAACAGCTCGGAGCCGGGCTGGAAGGTCGTGTAGGAGAGGGCTTCGCGTTCGGGCGCAGTTTCTTCGGCGTGCTCGTGCGGGGCGCACGACGGGAGAAGGAGGAGTGTCAGCAATGCGATCAGGGCGCGTTTCATCACTTGGTCTCCATGACGGGGCTCGGGCCGGCATCGGTGCCGGCCGCGTGGTGGAGCTCGATCGCGGCGATGCGCGCGCGAAGCTCGAGGTCGATCAATTCGGTGTCCGTGTCAATGGCGGAACGGAAGGCATCAAGCAGCTCGAGAATGCCGACTTCGCCGGCGCGGTACGCGACTACGGCGATTTCGACGAGAGCTTCGGACGAGGCCGAGGCACTCTCGCGAAACGCGACGGCGCTCTCTCGAAGCTCCCGCTCTTCGGCGGCGCGGGCGCGGACTTCGCCGATCGCGCGCGCGACGAGGATCTCGCGGCGGGCCTTCGTTGCCCGTTCGTCGGCGCCTGCCGTCAGACCCGCCGCCTGGTTCCTGTCGAAGAGCGGAATGCTGAGCGCCACGCCGAGCACCGTTCCCTCCGAGGAGTCGCCGAGAGTCTTTTGACCCGCGGTCAGTTCCGTCGATGGAAGCCACCAGCGCCCGGCCGCCCGACGTTCGAGGCCGGCCGCCTCCGCGCGCAGCGCCTCGGCGCGAATGTCGGGGCGAGCTTCCAGGGCTTGAAGGAGTGTCGCGAGATCGGGAGCATCGTCGGGGAGGAGCTGACCCGACGCCGTCAGATCTCCCGGATCGAGTCCGGTCAGCGCCGCGAGGCGCTCGCGAGCGCCGGCGAGACGCGCCCTTTCCGTTCGAAGCCGCGCGTCGACGGTCAGCCGCTCGCGTTCGGCACGACGTCGATCGTAGCCGGAGACCTCGCCCCCTCGTTGCAGGGCCTCGATCGTCGCGGAGCCTTCGCGGATGCGTTCTCCCCATCGCCCCAGGCGCTCCACACTCCGCTGCGCGGCCAGGAGCTCGTAGAACGCCAGGCGTGTGTCGCGTGCGACGTCGAGGCGAAGCTGTGCGATCTCGTTCTCGGCCGCCTCGCCGCGTGTCCGCGCCGCGGAGATGCGCAAGCCTCGTCCGCCGAGCTCGAAGGTCTG
>JAMPYE010000618.1 GCA_023700825.1 Thermoanaerobaculia bacterium
CGCGACCGAATACTTCGAGCGAGCGGTGGCGCTCGACCCGAAGTTTGCGCTCGGCTACTCCGGTCTCGCGAACGCGTACGGCGCGATCTACGGGAACCACTACTTGCCCGGAAACGACGTGGCGATGGCGGAGAAGTCGAAGGTCGCCGCCGACAAGGCCTTACAGCTCGACGACACTCTGGCCGAGGCGTACGCAAGCCGGGCTGCTGGGTTCTCTAGCTACTACCGGGACTTCGCTGCCGCGGAACGCGATTTCCGGAGGGCGATCGAACTGAAGCCGGCGTATGCCCCCGCGCATCAGTGGTATTCGTTCCACCTCTGGCGGGTCGGCCGCCTTGCCGAGTCGCGTCGCGAGGCCGAGCTCGCATACCAGCTCGAACCGTTCTCGCGAGCGATGAACGCCACCCTCTGCTGGAACCGGAAGTACGAGCGACGCTACGACGAGGCGATCGAATTCTCTCGACGAGCAGTTCAACGAGATCGCAACATCGTGAACTATTTGTGTCTGTTCCAGGTCGAGGCGCTCGATGGGCGATACGAGGACGCCATCGCGACCATCAGGGCCGCGCCGAGGGACCTGGATCCGTCGAAAGCCGATCCGCTCGAGATCGCGTACAGGCAGGGCGGGCCATCCGGTTTCTGGAGAAAGTGCGCGGAGCTGACGTCGGAGTCAGAGCCATACGTGAACGCCGAGTACCATGCGATGGCCGGAGAGCGCGACAAGGCGTTTGCGCACTTGGAGATTGCCATGCGGCGACGCTCGTCCGAGCTTGGGGGGCTCCGCGTCGACCCGATGTTCGACAACTTGAGGAGCGATCCGCGTTACGACGAGCTCGTGCGGCGGATTGGGCTGCCGTGAGCGACGCCGGGTCTCGAGGAATGCTCGCGCGGTTCGGTGGCTTCGAGCTGCACGTCTCGAGCGGCGAGTTGCGGAAGAACGGCAGCAGGGTTCGACTCCAGGAGCAGCCGGCCCGACTGCTTGCGACGCTGCTGGAGCGCGCCGGCGAGGTCGTGACGCGGGACGAGTTGCGCGCGCGGCTCTGGCCGGCCGACACGTTCGTCGACTTCGATCACAGCCTCAACACCGCGGTGCGAAAGTTGCGCACGGCGCTCGGCGATTCGGCAGATGCGCCCCGTTTCGTCGAGACGGTCGCACGTCACGGGTATCGCTTCGTCGGTGCAGTCGATTGGGCGGACAGCGCGCTGGCGGCGACCCCTCGACCGCGGGAGCGCAGACGAACGGTATGGCTGACGCTGGTCGCGCTGATCGCGGCCGTTGCTGCGGGCGTCGCATACACGCGCCGGCCCTCTGCGGCGCTGCCACGCGTCGATTCTGTAGCGGTGCTGCCCTTTACGGTGACCGACACCGCGAGCGACTACCTTGGTGACGGCCTGGCCGAGTCGCTGATCGACGGGCTGGCGACCTCACCCGACCTGCGCGTGGCGCCTCGCTCGTTGTCGTTCCGGTACGACGGCAAGCGGCTCGATCCTGTCGCGGTCGGTAAAGAGTTAGGCGTGAGCGCGGTCGTGACGGGCAGTTTGACCAGCCTGGCGCCGGGCGAGTACGAACTGCGGACGGAGCTGATCGGCGTCGGGGACGGAGCGCACCTCTGGGCGAAGCAATATCATGTCAGTCCCGCCGATCTCGGCCTGCTCCGGCGGCAGCTTGCCTTCGACGTCGGCTATCGCCTCGGCGTGACTCGCGCCGACGACGAGGACCAGCGGAAGGCATCGTCGCCGGCGTGGGACCGCTATCTGCGGGGGCGTTACCTCTGGCATCTCCGAGGGCGGGACAACGTGCTGCGGGCGGCCGAGTACTTCGAGCGCGCCGTGGAGCTCGACCCGGAGTTCGCGCTCGGGTACGCGGGTCTGGCGCTCGCCTACGGGACCGTGGCCGGGAACCACTACATTCCTGATAGCACGGCGGTCATGCAGGCCAAGGCGAAGGCCGCTGCGGACACGGCGCTCGCGCTGGACGAGACGCTCGCCGAGGCGTACGTGAGCCGCGCGGCGGCGAACGACGCGTACTACTGGGACTTCGGCGCGGCCGAGCGCGATTTCAGGCGCGCCATCGAGCTGAAGCCGGGCCTCGCCACGGCACATCAGTGGTACGGATCTCACCTGAACAAGGTCGGTCGATTCGCCGAGGCGCGCCGGGAGATCGAGCTCGCGTACGCTCTCGAGCCGTTCTCGCTCGCAAGTCTCGCGCAGCTCAGCGGGATTCGCATGGCCGAGCGGCGCTACGACGAGGCGATCGACCTCAACCTCCGGATGGCGAAGGTCGATCCGGCCCTCGTGAATTATGGGGTTCTCTTCACCTGTCAGGCACTCGCCGGAAGGTTCGAGGATGCGATCGCCACCATGAGGGGCGCGCCGAAGCTGCTCGATCCCGCGGACGCCGATCCGCTCGAAGCTGCGTATCGCCATGGCGGGCCGACCGCGTTCTGGCGAAAGCGCGCGGAACAGCTTCCGGAGTCAAATCCGTACGGCGTCGCTGCCTGCTACTCGATGGCCGGGGAACGCGACAAGGCCTTCGCGCATCTCGACAAGGCCTTCCATCTCCAGAAGTCGGACGTGGCCTGGTTCTATGGCAACCCGATGTTCGACAACATCCGCAGCGATCCGCGGTTCGACGAGCTCGCTCGCCGGATCGGGCTGCCGCAGGTTGGGAAGTAGGCTCGTTCAGAACGACCGCACTGCCTTTGCGAATCACGCGTGGCGGGTGTGCCTGATGTTGCGGTGGACGAAGGGACGGATGCCTGCTTTGGCCTTTGACCTTCGGCCTTTGGCCTGCTTTCCTACCAGTCGAACGCCATCTGGGCTGCGATCCAGTCTTCGTCCTCGTCGGGGAACTGGCCGTAAGGGGATTTGCCGTCGTAGTACTCGATGGCGACGCGGGCGGCGCGCTTCGAGCCGCTCGTCCACTGCCATCCGAGCTGCGCGGTGGTGTTAGGCGTGTA
>JAMPYE010000052.1 GCA_023700825.1 Thermoanaerobaculia bacterium
CGGCGCGATCTCCGATCGCGCGAGCGCGGAGAGGCTGGCCGAGCGCGTGCGCAACGAGACGGGGCTTCGCGCCGATCTCGCCTTCGACACCGCGAGCGCGACCTACAAGGTGCTCGCCGGCGAGTTCGTCGACGAGCCGGCCACGCAGCCGGCACGCTCCGACCTCGTCGCGCGAGGCTGGCCGAAGGAGATCTTCGCCGTGCGCCGCCCGTCGTCGCAGCCGTTTCAAAAGCAGCTGAGGCTCGTCGACGACGAGGGATTCGAGCACGCCTTCGCAGCCGATTCGCTCCTCGTCGTGCCGCTCACGGCCGAGGGCATCGGCATCGCAGGGAAGTCGTACCGCGGCGGCGCGCGCGTTTTCCTCAATTCGCGAGGCACGCTCAACCTGATCAACGAGCTCAATCTCGAGCACTACGTCCGCGGCGTCGTGCCTAACGAGATGGGACCTAACATCTTCGACCAGATCGAGGCACTCAAGGCGCAGGCGATCGCCGCCCGGACCTACGTCGTGAGCCGGCGTGGCGAATACGCGGGCGAGGGCTACGACATCTGCGCGACGCCGGCCTGCCAGGTATACGGCGGGCTGTCGACCGAGCATCCGGTCTCGAACCGGGCGGTGACGGAAACCGCCGGACTCGTGATCGCCTGGAACGGGAAGCCGATCGACGCGCTCTACACCTCGACGTGCGGCGGCGAGACTTCGGATGTCGGCGTGATGTTCCCGGGCCGCGGCGAGCCGTACCTGCGCCGTGCCCGCTGCGTCGAGCTCGACCTCGCGGAGCTCGCGGGCCGCGTCGACGGACAGGTGACGGACGAGACGGGGATGCGCGCCGTCGTGATGCGCGCGGCGTCGCTGCGCGGCGACGAGCTGCAGGGGGCGTGGGGCGCGGCGCAGATCGCGAAGGCCGTCTCCGCGGCCGGCGCGCTCGCCGGCATCTCCCCGCGCCCACCGGTGCTGCCGAAGTCGAGCCGCCGGCGCGACGTGCTCGAGTACCTCGGCGACGCCTGGGGGCTCGGCGACGCAGCGGACAAGCTGCTGCTCGACGAGGATCTTCGCTACCTGATGCCGGGGACGGAGGAGAGCGGCGCCGCCCGGATCGCCGCGCTGGCGGTGAAGTTCGAAGCGGCGTCGTTCGTCGGACTCGGCGCGCGTGATCTCGACGCTGCGATGACGCGCGACGAGCTCTTCTCGCTGCTCTACGGCTGGCTCCGCCAGCTGGGAGTCTTCAGCGAGCTGAACGGGAACCTCGTCCGCGGCGACGGGCGGCAGGTCGTCGTCAGGAGCAAGGAAACGGAAGTTTCGTCGATCTATGCGCCGGGCACGCCGGTCTTCCGGCGGCTTAACGACCGGTTTCGCGAGGAGACGACGGTCGTCGCGCAGCCGGGCGATCGCGCGACGCTGATCCGGCGAGGCGACGTGGTCGTCGGGGTGATCGTCCAGGAGAACTTCGACGGCGCCGCGTTCGACCACCGATCGTCGTTCTCGAGCTGGGTCCGCACCTTCCGCGAAGACGAGCTCGTCGCGTCGATCAGCAAGCGCAACCCGATCAAGTCGCTTCGCGGCATTCGCGTCCTCGGTCGCGACGCGTCAAAGCGCGCGACGGCGGTGGAGATCGAAGCGGAGCCCGGTCGCGTCTTCACGCTGGAAGGGCTGCCGATCCGCTGGTCGCTCGGGATTCCCGACAACCTCTTCGTCTTCGAGAAGACGAAGGGTGGGGACGGTGTCGTTCGCTACACGTTCTTCGGCAAGGGCTGGGGGCACGGCGTCGGCTTCTGCCAGAACGGCTCGCAGGGGATGGCGGTTCGAGGCGCGAAGGCTGCGGAGATTCTGAAGCGCTACTACACGGATGTGGAGATCGTGCCGCTGTCGTCGCTGAAGACGAGATAGCGCGGCGTCAGCGCGTTCGTTCGACGGAGTCGACGAGCAGCGCGAAGGCGATCGCGAGCCGCGGGTCGGGCCGGTGCGCCGACAGCTCCAGCAGGTGAGGTGCGCCCGCGGGCTGTCGCCGGCGGTAGGCGCCGCAGGCGGCGCCACCCGGCAGCATCAGCGCATAGTCGGTCGTCAGCAGGCCGAAGAAATCACCGAAGAACTTCCGAAAAAAAGGGCGCCCGAACCCCTCTTCGATCGCGACACCGAGCTGGCGGCGGTTGACGTCGAGGAACTCCCATCGGCGCTTGACGACGCCGAGGAAAGCGTTCTTCGCCAGGAATCCGACCGTCGTTCCATCGGCCATCCTCACGCGAAAGGTCACGATGGGAAAGCCGAACATCGACTCCTCGCTGATCACGAGGGCAAGGCGCGAGAGCGCCTCGTCGCTGAAGATCTGCACGTGGCGCTTCGGGACGAGGAGGAGGATTCCTCCGGTGAACATGATCGTGAGCGCGGCGGCGACGATCGCGAGCATCGGTCGCTTTTCCACGGCGAGAAATGCAGTGACGACGCTTCCCGCAAAGAGCACCAGCCCCGCGACGATCGCCGCGACGAGCGCGACGATGTTGAAGACCCGTCGGTAGTGGAAGCGTTTCTCGGCGGCGTCGTCCCGGACCGAGACGACCTCGCCCCAGGGAACCCCGGCCTCGACCTGGTACCGCCGGCCTGCCAGCGACTCGGGAGGGAGTGAGGCACGCTTCTCTCCGTCGATCGGCGTGTCTCCCTGTTCCTCGACGATCGACGTGTCGCCCGTGAGCTGGTCGGGGCCGCCGGCCTGGCTGCCTCCGGCGACTCGATCGCGAGTCTTGTTGTGCGGGGAGGTTCCTTCGAGCTGCTCCGGCGGGATTTCCGCGGTCTGCCGTCGCGGCGGAGCGGGCTCTCCCGCCGCGGTCTTAGGGCGCGCCGTGACGGCGTCGGGCTCGTCGACGAAGCGCGCGTGGCTGTTTCCGATCTTCAACTCGGCGCCGTTGGTGAGTGGGGCGACGTTGACCCGGATGCCGTTGACGTAGGTTCCGTTCGCACTCTGAAGGTCGTGGAGCACGAAGAAGCCGCGCTCGAAGACGATCTCCGCGTGGCGTCGTGAGACCTTGGGGTCGCGAAGCACGACGTCGTTACCCGGATCTCGGCCGACTCGGAGCGTCAGCTGCGGATGCAGCGTGTAGCTCTTCTCCTCCCCGTCAGCACCAAAAAACGAGATCTTCGCCATGCAAGTGCAATCTTTGATGCAGTTTAGACCAATACGTCTACAGCCGCCAGCCCTGGACGGAATTACGGTACGGTTCGCGCGGGCCCGATGGGCTCCCACGGTCCCCGCCCGGGGCGGTCTGCCAGACCCTCGATCGGCCCTATAATCCGCACTCGATCGGAGGGACGATGAGGGCTGGCTGGCACGAGTACTTCATGGGAATGGCGCACCAGGCCGCGACGCGGGCGACCTGTCCGCGCAAGCACGTGGGCGCGGTGATCGTGCGCGACCGGACCGTGCTGTCGACCGGCTACAACGGCTCGATCCGGGGGCTTCCCCATTGCGAAGACAACGGCTGCATGATGGAGGACGGCCACTGCGTCGCCACCGTTCACGCCGAGGCCAACGCGATCATCCAGGCAGCGAAGAACGGCGTGAGCCTCGAGGATAGCGAGCTCTACACGACCGCCTCCCCGTGCTGGAACTGCTTCAAGCTCATCGCGAACACGGGGATCCGCAAGATCTACTACGGCGAGTTCTATCGTGACGAGCGGTCGAGGGAGGTCGCTCGCGAGCTCGGCATCGAGCTGATCGACCTCGAGATTCCGCCCCCGGCCAAACGATGATCCTCGCCTTCGACGCATCGCTCCCGGTTCTTTCGGTCGCCGTCGTCTCCGAGGCGGCGCCGCTGGCCGCAACCTCGTTCGAGGGCCGGGAGTCGCGGAACGAAAAGCTGCTGCCGGCGATCGAGTGGATTCTCCGCGAGAGCGGGGTCGAGCGCTCGTCGATTCATCTGCTGGCGGTGACGCGTGGTCCCGGCTCGTTCACCGGAGTTCGGATCGGCCTGGCGTCGGCGGAGGGGCTCGCGCTCGCGCTCGGCATCCCGATCTGTGCGATGCCGACCCACGAAGCGATCGCGGCCGGGTATCCGGGCCGTTCCGTGCTGGTTACCAACGACGGAGGCAGGGGAGAGCTCTACGTGTCGGCCTACCGTTCCGGCGACGAGGTGCTGGCGCACAGGATCGCGTCGGCCGGCGAGGTGGAGGCGATGCGCGCGGAGTTCGACGTCTGCGTCGACGCGCGCGACGCGATGTGGGAGAGGAACGTGGCTCTCCTCGCGGCGCGGCGCGCTCGCGAGATCGAGGCGGCGGGCCAGCTCGATCGTTACGCGGACACGACACCGATCTACGTCCGGCTCGCGGAAGCGGAAGCGAAGCTCCTTGCAGACAACGGCTGAGCAACTCATCGTCCGTGGCGCCACGCGTGCCGACCTCGACGCCGTCGTCGCGCTCGAGACGCTCTCGTTCCCCGTCCCGTGGAGGCGCGAGTTCTTCGTCACGGAGATCGACGCGATCGGGCGGTTCAACATCGTCGCGACGACGGCGACGGGTGAGCTCGTCGGCTACGTGTTCGCGATGTTCTTCCTCGACGAGATGCACGTGAACAAGATCGCGGTCGAGCCGTCGTGGCGGCGCAAGGGGATCGCGATCCTGCTCATGGAAGAGTGCTTCGCCTTCGCGCGACGGAACGGCGTGGCGAGCGTTTCGCTCGAGGTGCGCGAGTCGAACGCCCCCGCGCGGGCCCTGTATCGCTCGATCGCATTCGTGGAGAGCTACACGCGGCCGCGCTACTACCCCGACGGCGAATCGGCGATCGTCATGACCTGCGAGCTGGCGCCGGGCGGGGAAGTGGCATGAGGATTTCGGATTTCGAATTTCGGATTTCGGATTTGCTTCGCTGATTGAGTGATCTGGGAGTGTGGCGTTCCAGCTGTTCGCCGCCTTCTGTACCATTTCGGTTTTCAAATCCGAAATCCGAAATCCGAAATCCGAAATCCGAAATCCGAAATCCGAAATCCGAAATCCGAAATCCCCGTCACTCTTCCCGGATCGCGGCGATCGGATCGAGCTTCGACGCGATCGCTGCCGGGTACCAGGCCGCGACGATCGAGAGGACGACGGCGATCGCGTTCACGATCAGGACGTCCTGAAGCTCGATCGCGAACGGCACGTGCGAGACGACGAACGAGTCGCCTGGCAGGGGCACGAGGCCGTACCGGTCGGCGATCCAGGAGAAGCCGAGACCTGCGAGGTTCCCGGCGATCGTTCCCGAGACACCGATCAGGAGCCCGACGAGCAGGAAGATCCGGCGGATCGACGACTCCGTCGCGCCGAGCGTGCGGAGAATCCCGATCCGCGACCGTTTTTCGACGACGAGCATCGCGAGCGAGCAGACGAGGTTGAGCGCCGCGACGAGGACGATCAGCGAGATCGTCGCGAACATCACGAGCTTCTCGAGCCGCAGGGCGAGGAAGAGCGGGCGGTTGATCTCCTTCCACGTCTTGATCGCCGTGTCGGGGAGCGCGGCCTCGAGCGTCGCGCGAGCCTCGTCGACCGATTCCACCGAGGCGATCCAGAGCGCGATCGCGGTCGGGCGCCCGCCGGTCATGAAGATCGCCGATGCGTCGTCGAACGAGAGGAGCACTTCCGCCTCCGCGTCGTGCACGGGAGGGGAGTCGACGATGCGCACGTCGCCGAACTTGCGGAAGACGGGAGCCGCGCCGAAGGGCGTCAGGCGCGTCCGCGGCCCCACGACCACCACGGCGTCGCCCGCCTCGAGCCGCAGGGCCGCGGCCGCGCCCCGCGTCAGCCAGATGACGCTTCCCTCGGATACGGCGCCGGGATTGAGCGACTCCGTGAACTCGATCGTCGCCGGGTCGATCGAGCGGACTCGTGCGGGGCGTCCCGTCTCGGCGCGCGCGTTCGAGATCCACGCGAAGCCGGAGACGTACGGCTCGACGCGCGTGGCGACAGAACGGCAGGCCGCTTCGGCTGCAGGCGGGTCGATGATCGCGAAGTCGCCGACCGGCTCGACCAGCACGTGCGGGCTCGAGGAGATGAGTCTCGACTTGATGCGCGACTGCAACCCCGAGAGCAGGGCGAGCGAGACGAGCAGCGTCGCGACGCCCACGGCGAGACCGAGCGCGCTGATGATGGAGAGGAATGCCGTGTGGAGCTGCTTGCGCGCGGTCCAGAGGTAGCGAAGTGCGATGGTCAGCTCGTAGTTCACGTGATCCGCCGGCTGTCCGCGCGCCGCGCTGTCCGGGCAGGCCTTCCGTTCATCGAGGTCTCATCAACGGGAAGAGGATGACGTCGCGGATCGAGGAGGAGTCCGTGAGGATCATCGCGAGGCGGTCGATTCCAATCCCCTCGCCGCCGGTCGGCGGCATGCCGTACTCGAGGGCGCAGACGTAATCGTCGTCGGTCTGGAAGGCTTCGTCGTCACCCTTCTCGCGCTCCTCGAGTTGCTGCGCGAAGCGCCGTGCCTGCTCGTCGGGGTCGTTGAGCTCGGAGAACGCATTCGCGAGCTCCATCCCGTTGACGTAGAGCTCGAAGCGCTCGACGTAGCGCGGATCGTCGGGCTTCTGCTTCGAGAGCGGAGAGACCTCGACGGGGAAGTCGGTGATGAAGGTCGGGTTGACGATGTGCTTTTCGCAGACCGCCTCGAAGAGCTCGGCGAGCAGCTTGCCGCGGTTCATCGCCTCGATCGCGGGCGGCTGCTCTCCGGCGGGCCCTTCGGTGCCGTCGTCGCGTACGGGGCGTGGCTCGCCCAGCGCGCGGACGAGCTCCACGAGCTTCGCCTGGTCGTCGAGGTCGGCGGGATCGATCGAGACTCCCCGCTTCTCCCTCGCGAAGTGGACCACCGCTTCCTTCATGGTGAAGCGCGCGAAGGGGCGGGCGAAGCTGATCTCCGCGCCGCGCCAGGTGACCGTCGAGGTGCCGCGGACTTCCTGGACGAGGCTTCCGAGCAGATCCTCGGTTAGGCGGATCAGGTCTTCGTAGTCCGCGTAGGCCCAGTAGAACTCGAGCATCGTGAACTCGGGGTTGTGCTGCAGCGAGATTCCCTCGTTGCGGAAATTCCTGTTGATCTCGTAGACGCGCTGGAGGCCGCCGACGATGAGGCGCTTGAGATAGAGCTCCGGCGCGATGCGCATGTAGAGCTGCATGCCCAGCGCGTTGTGGTGCGTCACGAACGGGCGCGCGGCGGCGCCGCCCGCGATCGTCTGCATCATCGGCGTCTCGACCTCGATGAACCCGTGGCCGTCGAGGTAGTTGCGGATGAAGCTGACCATGCGCGCCCGCGTGCGGAACGTCTCCTTGACGTCGTCGTTGACGATGAGGTCGACGTAACGCTGGCGGTAGCGCGTCTCCATGTCCGTCAGGCCGTGCCACTTTTCGGGCAGCGGGCGGAGCGCCTTGACGAGGAAGTCGAGCTTCTCGGCCTTGACCGACAGCTCTCCCTTCTTCGTGCGCATCATCGGCCCTTCGACGGCGACCCAGTCACCGACGTCGAGGTTTTCCTTCAGCTGCCACTCGCGCTCCGACAACGCGTCCTTCTTCACGTAGACCTGGATGCGGCTCGAGAGCTCGGAGAGGACGAGGAACGAGGCCTTGCCGAAGTCGCGGATCGCCATGACGCGGCCGGCGATGGCGACGCGCTCGGGCGACGCGTCGAGCTCCTCGGCGCTCCTCGGGGAGTACGTCTCCACCACCGCGGCCACGGTCGTCGTCGCGTGCGCCTTGTTCGGGTGGCTCTGCCATCCGAGCTCCGTGATGCGCGCCAGCTTCTCGCGGCGCACGCGCATGAGCTCGTTTTCGGGTTGCGAGGAGGTCGGGTCGGTCTGCTGCTCGTCGGACAAGGCTGGTCTCCGATGACGGTTTTTCCGGGGCGGGCCCGGACGCGCGCATTGTAGCGTAGGGGGCGGGGGCGCGGGCCCGGGCACTCCATCCGACGCATCGAGGAGCGCTCAGAAACCGAAATGAGGAACGTCGAATGAGGAATGCAGAATGAAGAAAGGGGAGTGGCCGGTTCCCCTCATTCTTCATTCGACAGTCTTCATTCTCCATTTCGGGGTTGGGACGGGCTGACGGGGTGGGTGTGGATGCGCGGAGCGTCGGAACCGCCCGTGACGACGACTATTGACTCCCTCGCTCGCCTTTCCTATGCTTGCGCTCCCTCGGAAATACGGGGGGGCTGAGGGGCCGTTAACAGTGGTTCCAGCAGTGCAGGCGCTTAGCTCAGCTGGTTAGAGCGCTACCTTCACACGGTAGAGGTCATCGGTTCGAGTCCGATAGCGCCTACCAAGCATGGTTTGAAAATTTAGGCTCTTAGCTCAGCTGGTTAGAGCGCTACCTTGACACGGTAGAGGTCAGCGGTTCGAGTCCGCTAGAGCCTACCATTTCACCTTCTGGTCGAATCGAAGATGCACAAAGTGACGACGACGCAGGCCACGCGAACGACGACGCAAACGTCGTCACGGCCCTGTCCTGCCTAGTCGAGACCAACGACGGAATGACATGAGGACAGGGCAGTTGCCCTGTCCTTTTTTCTTGGATCGAACGAAATTCAGTGACTGCGTCCCGCAGGGCCGCAACCGAGAGGATCGAAATCATGAACGTACAGCTGCCCGACGGATCGTTGAGAGAAGTGCCCGACGGAGCGAGCCTCGCCGACGTGGCCGCTTCGATCGGAAAGCGGCTCGCGAAGGACGCTGTCGCGGGGAAGATCGACGGCAGGATCGTCGACCTGTCGGAGAAAGTTCCCGACGGGGCGAAGGTCGAGATCGTCGTGCCCGCCAGCGAAGCCGGCCGCGACGTGATCCGGCACTCGACCGCCCACCTGATGGCGATGGCGGTGCAGGAGCTCTTCCCCGGAACCCAGGTCACCATCGGCCCGGTGATCGAGAACGGCTTCTTCTACGACTTTGCCGCGGCGAAGCCTTTCACCGACGAGGACCTGCGCTCGATCGAGCAACGGATGGAGGAGATCGTGAAGCGCGATCTCCCGGTGCGCCGCGAGGAATGGTCGCGCAACGACGCGATCAGGGAGTTCGAACGGATGGGCGAGGCCTTCAAGGTCGAGATCATCCGTGACATCCCGGAGGATCAGGTGCTCTCCGTCTACGGGCAGGGAGACTGGAAGGACCTCTGCCGCGGGCCGCACGTCCCGTCGACCGGGAAGCTCGGCGCCTTCAAGCTGCTCTCCGTCGCCGGCGCCTACTGGCGCGGCAACGAGAACAACCCGATGCTGCAGCGGATCTACGGAACCGCGTGGGCCGACAAGAAGGAGCTCGACGAGCACATCAAACGGATCGAGGAGGCAAAGGCGCGCGATCACCGCAAGCTCGGCAAGGAGCTCGGGCTGATGATGTTCTCGCACTTCGCGCCGGCGATGCCTGTGTTCCTGCCGAAGGGCACCCTGATCTACAACGCACTGATCGATTTCGTGCGCGAGTTCTACCGCCGCGACGGATATCAGGAAGTCGTGACCCCGCTGATCTGGGACGTGGAGCTGTTCAAGATCTCGGGCCACTACGAGAACTACAAGGAAGCGATGTTCTTCTCGGAAGTGGACGAGCGCGAGTACGGCGTGAAGCCGATGAACTGCCCGGGGCACACCCAGATCTTCGCGCACGAGCGGCGCTCGTACCGCGACCTGCCGCTCCGGATCGCCGACTTCGCCCGTCTGCACCGCTACGAGCGGTCGGGCGTGACTCATGGCCTCGCGCGCGTCCGCTCGTTCGCGCAGGACGACGCGCACCTGTTCGTCATGCCCGAGCAGATCGAAGAGGAGATGTCGCGCGAGATCCGGCTGATCAACGAGATGTACGCCGTGTTCGGCTTCGAGAACGTTCGAGTCGCGCTCTCGACTCGCCCGGAGAAGCGGCTCGGCGACGACGCGATGTGGGACGCGGCGGAAGGGGCGCTCGAGCGCGCGCTGCGCTCCCACTCGATCGACTTCCACGTCAACCCGGGCGAGGGCGCGTTCTACGGGCCGAAGCTCGAGTTCCAGGTGACCGACGCGATCGGCCGCCCCTGGCAGCTCGGGACCATTCAGCTCGATTACGCGCTGCCCGAGCGATTCGACCTCACCTACGTCGGCGCCGACAACGCGGAGCATCGCCCGGTGATGATCCACCGCGCGATCCTCGGATCGATCGAGCGTTTCTTCGGGATCATCGTTGAGCACTTCGCCGGCGCGTTCCCGCTCTGGCTCGCGCCGGTCCAGGCCAAGGTGCTGCCGGTGTCGGAGAAGTTCCTCGACTACGCCCGGGGTGTGGCGGCGAATCTGAAGCAGAAAGGGCTCCGCGTGGAGGCCGACGAGAGCAACGAGAAGCTCGGCGCGAAGATCCGGCAGGCCCAGCTCGAGAAGGTCCCGTACATGCTCATCGTGGGTGAGAAAGAGGTCGAGGCGGGCAACGTCAGTCTCCGAAAACGCGGGGTTGGCGACGTCGGCGCGGTCTCTCTCGACGAGCTCGCCGCCGAGGCGCGCGAGCTGGTCGGGCGGCGCTCCTTGACATTGTGATGAAGGCTCCCTTAGATTGGGCCGCGTTCATCGTACGGGTACGATGAGCGGAAGTGTCTCCAGCGCGAGAGGCCTGCCTCTCGATATCTGCGGGGTCGCAGCCCCGCTCAACAACCTTCAGGAGGATTGACAGATCAGACCGCCACGACGTTTCGACCGATTCGCCCCGCCGAAGAGAGGGGGCGACGACACCCGTATCAATGACGAGATCCGTGCCATCGAGGTTCGTCTCATCGACGACGCCGGCGAGCAGCTCGGGGTCGTACCCATTGCCGAGGCGCGCGCGCTGGCCGAGCAGAAGCTGCTCGACCTGGTCGAGATTGCCCCGACCGCGAAGCCGCCCGTCTGCAAGGTGATGGACTACGGGAAGTACCTGTTCCAGCAGAAGAAGAAGCAGAACGAGGCGAAGAAGAAGCAAAAGGTGATCGTGGTCAAGGAGGTGCAGTTCCGCCCCCGGATCGACGAGCACGACTTCAACTTCAAGCGCAATCACGTTCTCCGCTTCCTGGCGGACGGGGACAAGGTCAAGGCGACGGTCCGGTTCCGCGGGCGCGAAATGGCGCACCAGGAGCTGGGCAGGGCAGTGCTCGATCGGCTCCTCGCTGAAGTGAAGGAAAAGGGGGCCGCGGAAGGCCTTCCAATGGTTCAGGGAAACCGGATGGCCATCATCATCGGTCCCGTGAGCCAGAAGTAACGGGGAATAATCAGTGCCGTGACTCGTTGAAGTTGCGGCGGTAAGCGTCCGGTGAACGTGTGTCCGGGCGGGAAGGAAGACAGTCATGCCGAAGATGAAAACGCATCGTGGCGCGGCCAAGCGCTTCAAGACGACCGGCACCGGAAAGCTGAAGCGGGGGCACGCCTACCACGGGCACATCCTCACGAAGAAGTCGCCGTCGCGGAAGGCGCATCTGGCGAGCACAGCGGAAGTGTCTCCCGCGAACGAGAAGACCGTTCGCCGGATGATTCCTTACGCATAACCACCGTCTCCCCGAAAGGGGTACGGAAGAGCGCGACCGGGTGATGAAACACCACTCCTGACCCGGCCGCTCCCAAAACGCCCGAGAGGCGAGAACGAGGAGAGACATGAGAGTAAAACGGGGATTTAAACGTAAGAACCGCCGCGTCAGGATCCTGAAGGCCGCCAAGGGCTTCTGGGGAATGCGGTCGAAGAACCACCGCCATGCCAAGCAGGCGGTGGAGAAGGCGCTGAACTTCGCGTACACGGGGCGCAAGGATCGCAAGGGCGAGTTCCGCACCCTCTGGATCGCGCGAATCAACGCCGCATCACGCCAGAACGGCCTGTCGTACTCGATGTTCATGTCAGGTCTCAAGCTCGCCGGGTCGGCCCTCGACCGCAAGGTCCTCGCCGATCTCGCCGTCCACGACCCGAAGGGCTTTGCGGCCCTGGTCGAGACGGCCAAGCGCGCTCACGCCGGCGCGTAGTTACCCAGACGTCTCGACATCCGAAGGACGCGGGCTACAATGCCCGCGTCTTTTTTTCTGTCCGGGGGATTCCGTTGACCGACATGCTCGACTCGATTCGCAAGACGGAGCAGGAATTCGACGTGGCGCTCGCCGCGGCGGCGTCGCACGCCGACCTCGAAGCGCTCCGCGTTCGATTCTTCGGCCGCAAGGGCGGCGCCGTTCACGCGCTCTTCGCCGAGCTCAAGGCGGTGCCCGCCGAGCGCAAGAAGGAAGTCGGCGAGGCGCTCAACCAGCTTCGCGACTCGCTCGAGGCGCGTCTGCGCGAGAAGCTCGACGCCTCCGCCGCCGAGGAGAACGCGAGGAAGCAGGCGCGCTCGTCGATCGACGTCACGCTTCCCGGCAGGACACCGTCGTTCGGCTCGCTGCACCCGATCACGATCGTCCGTCGCGAGATCGAGCAGATCTTTCGCGAGATGGCCTACTCCATCGATCCGGGCCCCGAGGTCGAGACCGACTGGTACAACTTCGAAGGGCTGAACTTCACCCCCGACCATCCCGCGCGCGATACGCAGGACACGTTCTACCTCGGGCCCGAGCTGTTGCTCCGGACCCACACGTCGAACGTGCAGATCCGCACGATGGAGAAGGCCGCGCCGCCGTTCAAGGTGCTCTCCGCGGGACGCGTCTACCGTCGCGACGAGATCACGCTCCGGCGCTCGCCGATGTTCCACCAGGTCGAGGGCTTTTTCGTCGACCGCGGCGTCCACTTCGGGCATCTCCGTGGAACGCTCGAGCACTTCATGCGGCGCGTCTTCAGCCCCGACACGGAGGTCCGGTTCCGCCCGAGCTACTTTCCGTTCACCGAGCCGTCCGCGGAAGTCGACATCTCGTGCCCGTTCTGCCACGGCAAGGGCTGCGGCACCTGCTCGAAGACCGGCTGGATGGAGATCCTCGGTTGCGGGATGATCCACCCGCAGGTGCTCCGCAACTGCGGCATCGACGCGAACGAGTGGAGCGGCTTCGCGTTCGGCCTCGGAATCGACCGCGTCGCGATGATCAAGTTCGGCATGCCGAACATCCGCACGCTCTTCGAGAACGACCTCCGCGTGCTGCGGCAGTTCTAGAAGATCAGGACCGTCCGCGCCAGCGATCGGTCTCCCGGCGCTCGCGCTTCGTCGGGCGCCCGGCTCCGGCCTCGCGTTCCACGTTCCGTCCACGTGCCTGGGCCGGCTCGGGCGGAGGCGTCTCGTCGCGGTACATGGCCCTCGCTTCTTCCTTCGCCACCTGCTTTGCGGGGATCGCGAGGACGACGACTTTCCTGTAGCGCGGCTCCGTCAACTCGACGACATCGTCGACGCGAACGGTCGTCGCGGGCTTCACGCTGTTCCCGTTGAGCTTCACGTGTCCTCCGCGGCAGGCGTCGGTCGCGTCGGCGCGATGCTTCACGAGGCAGACGTGCTTGAGCCAGAGATCGATGCGAGGCTGTTCCATGCTAGCCCGCGTTTCTCACACCGGTTCTGCTGCGGAGGCGGATAGCGGTCTGTCTGCTTCGTTGCATGGCGTTTTCGCTCCTCAACATAGTGCCAACTATGCCTTCGTCGCGAAATCGCCGTGCGCCTCGCATCCAGGCCACTCTCCACCTCCTCGCGACGAACCGGTATGAGCAAAGCGGGCTTGTCCGTCAAGCTCAATTTTATCAATCAGTTAACGTTGACGCGAAATCCCGGCAATCTTATAATCCATCGACCACGGAGGTCGAATGATCAAGGCAGACATCGTGAACAAGGTCGCCGACAAAATGCCGGAAGTCTCGCGTTTCAAGGCTGCCCAGGCGGTCGATACCGTGATCGACGGGCTTCGCAACGCGCTCGCGCGCGGGCAGAGGATCGAGCTCCGCGGCTTCGGCGTGTTCCAGGTCAAGCAGCGCAAGAAGGGGATCGGCCGGAACCCCAAGACGGGAGTCGAGGTTCGGATTCCTCCGGGAAACACGATCCGATTCAAGCCGGGCAAGGAACTGCGGAACCTGCTCGACGAGTAGCGTCAACCCGGCAGAGATTTTCACGGGAGCACCGAGGTGCTCCCGTTTTCTTTGTGCCCGTCAGCCGACGTTGACGAACTTCCGGAAGTCGACGTTCAGGATGAGCCCGGTCGCGATGAAGAACATCAGCGTCGACGACCCGCCGTACGATACGAGCGGCAACGGAATACCAGTCGTCGGCACGAGACCGATCTGCATTCCGACATTGATCAGGATGTGGAAGATGAAGAACGACGTGAGGCAGACGACGAGGAAGGTTCCCGCCCTGTCGCGCGCCGCCTTCGCGATCCGGAGGGCGCTGACGATGAAGAACAGATAGAGCGTGAGCAGAACGAGGACGCCGACGAAGCCCCACTCCTCTGCAAGGACGGCGAAGATGAAGTCGGTGTGGCGCGCCGGCAGGAACTCGA
>JAMPYE010000619.1 GCA_023700825.1 Thermoanaerobaculia bacterium
GACAAGCACAACCTGCTCCACGGCCACCGCGAGGCGGTGCCGGCGTGGGCCGCTGCAGGCGCCGACATCATCATGGGCGGCCACATCCATCTGCCGTACGTGCGGTCGCTGCGCACCACGTTCCCCGACCTTCCTCGCGACGTCTGGGCGGTCCAGGCCGGCACCTCGATCTCCAGGCGGCTGCGCGGGCGCATCGACAACTCGATCAACCTGATCCGTGTCGAGGACGGACACGCGCCGCGCCGGTGTGCCGTGGAGCGCTGGGACTACGTCCCCGCGCTCGGACACTTCGAGCGCCACACCAACCATCCACTGACGTTCGACGCGCCGACGGGAGATCGAGCATGCTGAAGGAAGCGCTGGTGCTGGCGAACGGGAAGGTCTGGACCGGCGCGGCGTTCGCGCGAAGCGTGACGATCGCCGGCGATCGCATCGCGTCTCTCGACGGCCCGCCTCCCGCGAACGCCCGCGTCGTCGACCTCGGCGGGCGCCTCGTCGTTCCCGGCTTCATCGACAATCACCTCCACTTTGTAATGGGGAGCCTCCAGCTCGACGCGGTACAGCTGCGCGATGCGACGACACTCGACGCGTTCACGAGCCGCATCGCGGAGCGCGCGCGAAGCGCGGGGCCGGGACAGTGGATCACCGGCGGCGGATGGGACGAGCAGCGCTGGAGCCCTCCCCTGCCGCCGACGCGAGCGAGCATCGACGCCGTCACGGCGGAGAATCCGGTCTTCGTCACACGGCTCGACCTGCACATGGGGCTCGCCAACGGGGTCGCGCTGCGCCTCGCGGGAATCACGCGCGAGACGCCCGACCCGCCGGGTGGAACGATCGTGCGCGACGGGGATGGCGAGCCGACGGGACTGCTGAAAGACGCGGCAATGAGGCTCGTCGCGGCCGCCGTCCCTCCGCCCGACGTCGTCGCGCGCGCTGCGGCGATGCGCCGCGGGCTTCGCGAGGCGGCGCGCCTCGGCGTCACGTCGTTCTGCGACATGGCGATCGCACCCGACGCGTTCGACGACCTTCGCGCATGGCAGCGGCTCGACCGCGACGGGGAGCTGACCGCACGCGTCTGGAGCTACCTCCCCGTCGGATCGTGGGAGCGGCTGCGCGACGTGGGGCTCGAGAGCGGCTTCGGAAGCAGCCGCCTCCGGATTGGAGGGCTGAAGGGCTTCGCTGACGGCTCGTTAGGCTCGTCGACTGCGGCGTTCCGCGAGCCCTACGCCGACCAGCCGTGCAACTGCGGCCTCCGGATGGAACCGATGGTAGACGGCTCGATGGCGAAGTGGATCGAAGGTGCCGACGCGCACGGGCTGCAGGTCGCGCTCCACGCGATCGGCGACGCCGCGAACGCGGAAGCTCTCGCGATCTTCGAGTCGATTGCGATGATCCGCGGCCGCAGGCACCGGATCGAGCACGCGCAACATCTCGATCGCGAGCTAACACTTCGATTCAGCGCGGCCGGGGTCGTCGCGGCGATGCAGCCCTACCACTGTGCCGACGACGGTCGCTGGGCGGACGCGAGAATCGGCTCGGCGCGCGCGGCGTGGGCGTTCCCGTTCCGTTCGCTCATCGACGCGGGCGCGGTCGTGACCTTTGGCTCCGACTGGCCCGTCGCGCCGCTCGATCCGATCGCCGGTGTCCACGCAGCGGTCACGCGAAGGACGATCGACGGCCGGAATCCGAACGGGTGGATTCCCGAACAGCGAATCTCGGTTGCCGAAGCGCTTCGCTGCTACACCGCGTCGAGCGCCTGGGCCGTGTTCGCGGAACGCGAGATCGGGAGGATCGCGCCAGGCATGCGCGCCGACCTCGCCATCCTGTCCGACGACCTCTTCACGATCGATCCCGACCGGATCGCTTCGGCCCGCGTCGACATGACGATCTTCGACGGACGCGTGGTTCATGAGATCTGATCCCCATCAGGGCGCCGCCAGCAGTTACTACCCGGTACGAGACTCGCGAGGCGGGTAGTAACTGCTCTTACCGGGCAGCGATCCAGCGGCTAGTTTGAAGCACGCTTCGACGTGGACGGCCTCTGACGGACCGTTTGAAGCATGGCGCCAACGATGGAAGGGACAAGAACTCATGAAACAGAAAGCATTGATGTCACTCGCACTCGGGGCACTCCTGATTGCGTCCTTCGGCTGCAAGAAGGCCGAAGAGACGACGGAAGCGGGAGCCACCCAGCCGCCGCAGAGCGCAACGACCGCGGAGATGGCAGGTACGACCAACCCCACCGACCTGAGCGCGATCACCGCGCACACCTACATCGACAACGTCAAGATGGGGCATGGGCTGGGCACGGACGGCTCGATCGCCGAAGACAAGTCGGGTAACAACTTCTCGCCGGGCCAGACGATCCATCTCACGATGTCCGTCAAGGACGCTCCCGCGACCGCGGCCGTCAAGGTCGCCTGGTACGGACCGAACGACACGATGATCAACGAAGAATCGAAGAGCATTGCGGTCGGAGCGATGACCCTGGCCTTCGCAGCGCCGGACACCTCGAAATGGGGATTGGGCGACTACCGCGCGGAAGTCTGGATTGGCGACGAGAAAGTCAGCACACAGGACTTCAAGATCGTCGACCTTACCAACACCGCGAAGTAGCGATACCGCGAGCCTTTGGGCGCTCCCGGTTCGCCGGGAGCGCTCGTTCTTCGCGCGTGATCCGATACACACCCATCACAGACTCTGTCAGAACGACTCCGCGTCTTCGGAATCCCGGGCGGCCGAAGCCGAGGTGGCGAACCGGCCATCCGAACTGAACGAGCAACGCCTCACACTGGAATCGGCCGACGAAGTCTGCCTCTCCTACCCGGCGGCCAACTGCAGCCTCGCCTACGCCTCCGTCGCCCACAGCATGTGTGGCGGCGGCATCTCTGTAACGGCGGAACGTAGCAGGCAGTCCGATCGCAGCCGATCAGTGACCCCAGGGGTGCGGC
>JAMPYE010000620.1 GCA_023700825.1 Thermoanaerobaculia bacterium
GACGCTCAACGTGAAGCCGACCGCCGGCACGTCTGCTCCGAACTTCGCGTAGAGCGAGTCGTACCGGCCGCCTCTCGCGACCGGCGTGTTCGATCCCGCGGGATAGATCCGAAAACGGATTCCGCGGTAGTAGCCGCGCGCGTCGTCGGGATCGAACACGACGACGAGGCGTGAGCACGCTTCCGAGAGCGCTGATCCGAGACGCTCGAATCGCTCCGCGAGAGCTGCCGTCGCGCGACACGCGGCGAGCTCCGCAACTTCGAGCGCTCCGCGGCGAAGACGCTCGAGGAGTCGTGCGGCATCCGCGTCTCCCGGAGCCTTCTGCCCGAGCAGCTCCGGAAGCGACGCGTCCCCGCAGCTGACGGTGCAGCCCTCGCCGGCGGCGGCGACGGCTAGTCGCACGATCTCGAGATCGGCGTCGAACGACGCGTCACCGATAAGCTCGGCGCCTATCTGAAAGTACTCGCGCCCCCCGCCGAGGCGCGCCGATTCACAGCGGACCACGTCGCCGCGATACAGGATGCGCGTCGTGACCGACGACTCGAGTGCAGGCGCGAGCGCGCGAGCGACCATCGGCGTGAAGTCGCTCCGCAGCGTGAGGAGCTCTCCGTCGCGGTCGACGAGTCTGTAGCTCGATCGCTGCGGCACCGCGTTCGTCAGCTCGTCGTAACAGCCGGCGAAGTCGAGGATCGGAAGAATGACCTCCCGATATCCGCAGCGCTCGATCAGCGCGACGATCCGCCCTTCGATGGCCCGCCGGCGTGCCGCTTCTTCCGGCAGCAGAACACGCACGCCCGACGGGAAGGGCTGCCTTGCGACAGCGCTCGACCCGGGTTCCGTCTCTCTTCGTTGCAGCATTCGTTTCCTCGCGATTTCGATCTGAAAGCAAAACGCCCCTCCCCGAGGCGGGAAGAGGCGTCAGATCGGTCGGATACGAATGGTCGTGCGACGGTCAGCGCCCCTTACCGCCGGGGCGCCGAGACATCGAGCACCCCTACGGCCTGTGATGCCAGGCGTGATGGTGGTGCTGAAGGACGACGACGGAACTGTTCATCGCGGGAGAGAATAGGGGCGAAGGGCGACGCCTGTCAAGGCGGGGGAGAATCGGGCGGAGGGCGGGGGTGGCGCATTACGGTGGATTGCACGACGAACGTACGAGTCGTCGTCCTGAACGCAGCGAAGGACCTCGCAGGGTAGTACGGAGGAAGTCGTCAGCCCCTGGATATCCAGCCTGTGGTTTGGGAGTACCAGCCTGCGAGGTCCTTCGCTTCGCTCAGGGCGACATGTCGTGCTAGCTGCGCAGCGTGGCAGGGCCTCGGCAGATCGATTGCGCCCAGAAGATCCCTCGCATCGGGATGACGGCTGTGCCTCGTGGACAGACCCCACGTCGCCTCACCCTCGCGGCACGATCATCCGCAGTTTTTCCGGAGCGATTGAGAGCTCCACCGGCGTCGTCGTGAGCGGCTCGCCGTCCGCGTAGACCTCCATCGGCGTCGCTGTATCGATGCGCATCGTGCGGCCTCGTGCGGAACGGACGAACGGGCTCCCGACGTGCTTTCCGGTGTAGGCCTTCGGCAGCGTCGTGACGAGATTCCACTTGCTGCATTTGCCGATGACGTAGAGGTCGAGCAGCCCGTCGTCGACCTTCGCTCCGGGCGCGATGAGGATGCCCGCGCCGTAGCGATGCCCGTTACCGACGACGGCGAACATCACTTCCTCGGTTTCGGCCACGCCGTCGATCGAGATCTTCATCGGCACCGGCTCGAACGACGGGAGCACGCTGAAGATCGAGTAGAGGTAGACGAGCGACCCGCGAAGGTACTTCACGCGATTCGCGCGCGCGGCGACGACCGAATCGAAGCCGACACCGGCGACGCCGATGAAGCGGCGGCCGTTCGCGACACCGACGTCGATCTCGCGAACGAAGCCGTTGACGACGGTGTCGCACGCGTGGTCGAGACGCGCCGGGATGCCGACCGTCTTCGCGAAATCGTCACCCGAGCCGAGCGGGAGCACCGCCAGCGGGATGCGCAGGTCGAGCGAGCGAAGCGTCAGGTGGAAGCTGCCGTCGCCACCGCAGACGACGACGCGATCGCAGATGTCGGGCGTGAGCTGCCGCGCCATCTCGATCATGTGCTCGCGGCTCTTGCTCTCGTAGTGGAGAACTTCGGCGCCCGCGGCGCGCAGCATCTGCTCCGCCTCGCCGACGTGCAGACGAGCCCGGCCTCGGCCGGCGGCCGGGTTGTAGAGAACCGCGAGACGCATGGGCGCTTAGTGTAAATGCGAAACGCGGAACGCGAAACGCGGAATAGGTGCCTCGAGATTCGGATGCGATGGCCGTGGGACGCCGTTCTCGGATTCTTCGCACCCGAAGGGGGCGAATCGTCGCGACGGCGCAGCCACCATTCCGCGTTTCGCGTTTCACGCTAAAGCAAAAGGCTCCCCTCTCGGGGAGCCTCTTGCGGCTCGCGCGCCAGCGCGAGAACGTCAGCCCTTCTTCGCCTCGGCTTCGATCTGCTTTCCGGTCCCGGCGATCTGGATCCGGCGCGCCTTCGACTCCTCGCGCTTCGGCATCTCGAGCTTCAGGACGCCGTCTTCGTAACTTGCCGAGATCCGCTCGGCATCGACGGTCGCCGGGAGACGGAACGCGCGGGCGAAGCTGCCGAACGAGCGCTCGACGCGGTGGAAATTCTTCTCCTTCTTCTCCTCCTCACGCGCGCGCTGGCCGCGAATCGTCAGCATCCCGTTCTCGAACTCGACCTGGATGTCCTCACGCCTCATGCCGGGGAGCTCCGCGATCACACGAAGGGTCTCGGGCGTCTCTTCGATGTCGACGGCCGGAACCCAGTTCGCCGCCGCCAGCTCGCCGTTCTCGAACGGGAAGCCCGGATCGAGCAACCGGTTGAACTCGTCCTGCAGCCGGCGCATCTCCTGGAAGGGGTTCAAGCGA
>JAMPYE010000621.1 GCA_023700825.1 Thermoanaerobaculia bacterium
GACCTGCAACGGCGCAAGGTGTATGCGATCAACACCGTTCTCGATGGGGTCGCTGGGCTCGATGGCCGCAAGGTGATGATCCTGGCGGTCGACCGCATCTCGAAGTTTCCCGGGAGGGAGTATGGCTACAGCGGAAAGGAGTTCAACGCCCGCAGCATGGTGGACGACCTCGTCGACTCCGCGAACGCGTCCGGAGTGACGATCTACGCCTATTTCCCGAAGGGGCTTCCGATGGATCCGATGGGCGGCGCGTCGTACGAGATCCTGCTGAACAACTCCGAAGTGCTCGACAGCATCTCTGCACGCACGGGCGGGACCTTTGCCGCCGGTGGAAGGCTCTCCGCGGCGGGCCTCGGCGACGCTGCAAGGCAGCTCGACAGCTACTATTCTATCGCCTACCGCGCGCCCGACTCGCTCAGAGACAGGACCCGGCCGATCAGGGTCGAGGTCAATCGTCCGGGACTGGAGATCCGCACGAGAAGCGCGGTCGTCGACAAGTCGGAAGACGAGCTCGCTCGCGACCGGATGATCTCGAGCGTCCTCTTCGGCCTCGCGCCCTCGACGATCCCAATCAGCCTTACGCAGGGCAAGGTGAAACGGAAGGGCTTGAACAAGATCGTCGTGCCGGTGGAAATCACGATCCCGATCGCACAGCTGACCACGCTGCCGGGCAGGAAGGGACATGAAGGCAGCTTCCGCGTCCTGGCGGTCGCTTCGAGCCTCGACGGAGCCATCAGCGACATCGCGGAAAAGACACAGGCGTTCAACATTCCGCTGAAGGACCTCGAGAAGTCGCGCGGTCGCACGTTCACCTACACGCTCGACATCATCGTGCGCAACACGAGCGACCGCGCGCTCGTCGCCGTGATCGACGACCTCGACAAGGATGTCGGGTACGCCGAGGTGGTTCTCGATCTGACGAAGGTCGAGAAGGCCCAGCCGGTGACGAACACGAGTCCGAAGTGGCAGCCGGTCGCGGTTCCGGGGACCCCTCCCGGCAGCCGGCCCTGACGGCTGGATGTGACCCCGGAAGCCCCGCAGCCTAACCTCTCGCGATCAGCAGGAAGCCGGTTCCAACCAGGACGCAGAGCGGCGAGAAGAGCCAGGTGTCGAGCGTCGCAAACGTCGTTCCTCTCACGCTCTTCGAGAACCCGACGAGGCGAAATTCGCCGGCCGCGCGGAACAGGAAGATCATCCCGATCACGACCGCAGCGATCCTTGGCAGCACGGGGCTCGCCGGGATCGCGACGATCGCGCCCTGCACGAGAGCGACGAACGCCGCGCCCGCAAGCCAGAGCGCGACGACGAGGGTCATCGCTCTCGTCGGCCTGAACACCGGGCGTCCGTCGACGTGCGGGATCACCGCTTCCGATCCGGCGCGCCCGCCGAACGCCCAGTAGACGTGCAGCGCCGAAAGGAAACCGAGCACGGTGGCGAGCAGGGACGCGATGAGGGGAATGGGCATTAGGTTCAAGGCAGATCGTCGCACGATTCGCGGACCCATGTGGAGTGCGCAAGCGTCAGCTTGCGCCCTTCCAAGCCGAAGCGCAGCTTCGGCGGTTGTTTCAGCCTTCCAGGCCGTCGGATTCCGGAGTCGTGTGGATCTCGCCGACTTCGAACTGATCAACCACGCCCACTCGATCGATCGGAAAATTCATCACCGTCGCGAAGAAGGACGAACTCGCGGTCCGTTCGAACCACGAAGCGGAACACCAACGGTAGGAAGTGGCGACACGGACGAGCCCATGCTTCACCGGATTCTCGATGACGTACCTCATGCGGGCCAGCCACGAACGTTCGTTCGTGATTGCAGTGTCCCAGCATTGGAACCAGACCCGGCGGCCTCGCGCTCCATCGAGCGCGTTGAGTGCAATTGCCGTCGAGGAATGGAGGCGCCTCACGAATCGCGCAAGACTTCCGGACGGGCACTCGGCAACGAGATGGTAGTGGTTCGGAAAAGCCGACCACGACTGCAGATCAATCGAGCAGGATGACGCCTCAGAAAGAATGGACTGGTGAAGCAGGTCGAGGCGGCGAGCATCGCGGGAGAGAAGCTGCTTGTGGAGAGTGGCACCCGTGAGAATGTACGTTCCAGCTCCATCGAAATGATGGACGGGCGAGTGAGGCCAATCGAGCATAGACCGAGGCTACCTCGGTATCCTCGTGGTTCGAGCGGAATCTACGGATAGTAGAGGAAGCGTCCGCGTTGGCGTGTCTGCTCCCGCGGAAGTTTGGTCCAATGGCGCGAGTGGAGGGAGCGGAAGCTGCGGCTTCCGCCGAGGAAGAGCGCAAGCTGGCGCTTGCGCACTCCACACGAAAACGGGCGACCCGCGAGGGTCGCCCGTTCGTCAGATGCAATGTCGTGTGCGTCCTACTGCGCGACGGGCTCGTCGGCGTAGTCGTCGATGTCGACCTTCTTCGACGGCGGGAGCTTCTTCATCTCGTTCTTCACGAGCTCCTGGTGCTCGATCTCTTCCTGGCGCAGTTCCTGGAAGAGCTGGAGGACTTCGGCGTTCTCGACATGTTCGATCGCGCCGACGAAGAACGCGTACGCCTTCTTCTCCGCCTCGAGGGCGACGTTGAGCGCGTCCTCGACCGTCATGAAGACGCGGACTTTCTCGTACTCGGGCGCTTCGACTTCGGACATCAGCGACTCGTCGATGCGGCTCGGCGCGTCGCCGAAGAGCTGCTTGCGGCGCGCGGCGAGCTCGTCGCCATGCTTGGTCTCGTTCACGACCATGAAGCGGAAGAACGTCGCCGCCTCGTCGGTGTGGTGCGTCGACATCTGGTCGGCGAGCTCCTCGTAGCGCTCGGCCGCCTCTTTCTCGATCAGGATCGCAAAGTCGAGAGCGTCCTGGAGGGTCAGTGTGGCGAAATCAATTTCTTTCATGTCCTCTCCTCCGAGGGCGCCTTCGATCCGTTCCTGGCCGAGGCGTCTCCCC
>JAMPYE010000622.1 GCA_023700825.1 Thermoanaerobaculia bacterium
ATCGGACGCGTGAAGCGCCGGAGGCCCGGAGACCGCCGCGCGAGGGACGACGCGAGCTCTTCGACCAAGCGCTACGGCGCGGAGCTCTACGCCTGCGCGGTCGTCCCGATGCGCATTCCGCTCAACTTGGGCGCCCGTTCCGCGCCAACGTGGGCAGGCGTTCCGGACACCTGGGCGCCGATCGGAGCGAAGCGACGCGCGGATGATCAGTTCTTCTTCTCGGTCTTCTCCGTCTCCTCGTTCATTCCTCTCTGCTTCCGTATCGACGGCCCACGCAGCGAGAGCACGTGGGCGTTGTGGACGACCCGATCGCAGATCGCGTCGGCGAGCGTCGGATCCGCGAGCGACTCGTGCCAGGTCTTCGTCGGCACCTGACTGGTCACCACCGTCGACGACCGCCCATACCGATCTTCGAGGACCTCGAGCAGGTCACGACGCTCGGTGTCCTTGAGCGGCGCGATCAGAAAATCATCGAGGACGAGCACGTTCACCTGGGCCAGCCGGTTCAGTGCCGCGACGTAGGTTCCATCGGCTCGCGCGACGGCGAGCTCCTGGAGGAGGCGCGGGACGCGTGTGCATAGTGCACGAAAGCCGTTGCGGCAAGCGGCCTGTGCGAGCGCCGCCCCGAGGTAGCTCTTTCCCACGCCGGTCTGCCCGATGGCGATGACGTTCTGCTTCGATCGGATCCACTGGCACGTCGCCAGGCTCCGGATCACGGAGCGATCGATCCCGCGCGCGGCGTCGCAGCGGACATCCTCGAGGCACGCGCTCATTCCGAGCTTCGCCTGCTTCAACCGGCGTGCGAGCTGTCGGTTCTGGCGATCGGTCCACTCGCGATCGACGAGCAGACCGATCTGCTCCTCGAAGGAGAGTTTGTTCCCGGGGGGCTTGTCTATGAGCTCGCGGAGCGCATCGGCCATCGCGTGCAGCCGGAGCTCAAGCAACTTCTTCATCGTCTCTTCGTTGATCATGCTGTTCCTCCTTGTCGTAGTAGTCGCCGCCACGAATGTTCTCGTGGACGACGATGTTGGGAGTCTTCTCGTCCGCGAGCGGAACGCGATCGAGGCCACGCTTCAGGATCGCCTCGACGCTCTTGCGCGTCGGCGATCCGATCGCGAGCGCGCGTCCGCAGGCGGCCTCCGTCCGCTGGTGGCCGTAGGCCTTCGCCGTTCTGATGAGCGCCATGCACGAGCGGTAGCCCTGCTCGGGGTGCGGCTTGTCGACGAGAATCCGTTCGACGACGCTCGCCGCCGACGGACCGATCGTCGCGGCCCACGACACCATCCGCGACGGTGGCCATGCGCCGTAGTCGCGGTGCGACTTCGGCCGGTGCGCCTCGAGCGTGACCGGCGTTCCCTTCGGGCCGTAGCTCCGTCGATGCACGACGTGGTGCTGACCGTTGACAAGAATCTCGACCATCGAGCTCGTCGCCCGAATCTCGACCGCGGACCCGATCAGCTTGTGGTCGACGCTGTAGAGGCGACCGTCGTAGTCGACGTGGTAGTCGATGTTGACCTTCGCGTCCTTCCAGTCGGCCAGCTCGTAACGGTCACGCGGCAGCGGCTTCATCGCGGGCCGGTCGATGCTCTCGAACGCCGAGCGGCGACAGCCTTCGAGCTTCTGGAATGGTCGCGCGTTGAGCCGCTCGAGGAGCTCGGCGATGGCCTCGTTGAGCTCGGCCAGGCTGAAGAAGGTGCGGTGCCGGAGGCACGCGAGGATCCACCGCTGCGCGAGGAGCACGCCGGCCTCGACCTTCGCCTTGTCCCGGGGCTTTCTCGGACGCGCCGGGATGATCGCAACCCCGTAGTGCTGCGCCATCTCGAGATACGTCCGGTTGATCTCGGGGTCGTACCGGTGCGGTCCCGAGACCGCGCTCCGGAGCTGGTCGGGAACGACGATCTCGGTGACGCACTCGAAGTAGTCGAACGCCCGGACGTGAGACGCGACGAAGTCGCCGATGCGCTGCGTGAGCGTCGCCTCCGCGTACGTGTAGTTGCTCGCACCGAGCACCATGACGAAGAGTTCGACGTCGGTCACGACGCCGGTCTCCGGATCAACGATCGACGGCTTGCCGCCCGAGTAGTCGACGAACGCCTTCTCGCCGGCGCGATGCACCTGCCGCATCGACGGCGCGAGCCGGCCTCGGAAGCCGGCGTAGAGGTCGCAGAACTGGCTGTACTGGTACGGGCGGCCCGCGCCCGTCTTCGTGACCGACTCTTGGTACTCGAGCCACAGAAGCTGCAGGGTCACGCCCTTGCGCCGCAGCTCCCCGTGCACCCAGGCGAGGTCGATCGCGGCGCGCGCGCTCGGCTCGTTCCAGCCGACGGCGCGAAAGAGAAGTCGCTCGACCTCGCCGTCGTCGAGCGCCTTCGCCTGCTCCCAAGTCACTCCCGCCTCGTGCGCGCGGGTCAGGTAGTCGCTGACCGAGCCCTTCGAGATCGCGCACGACGCCGCGATCGCCCGGTGGCCGAGCTGACACTCGAACTTGAGTCGTAGAACCTCTCGAATCTTTCGCATGACATGGCGCTCCGACATCCGGCCTCTCGCGACCCAGGGGGTGTCGAGAGACGCAGCCTCGTCACGACCATCCGTGCGTGCCTGCTCCGACGGGCGCGCCGCGGGACCCGCCCGCGACCCTCCCTGCCTGAGACGCCGCCCCATCCTAGGCGGCCGACCCGAGCAGGTGCCCAAGTGGTCCGGAATCGGTGCCCAGGTGCTCCGGAATCAGCGCCCAGGTGCGGCCGGAACGCGTGCCCAGGTCACGTCGGAACGGGTGCCCAAGTCAGCCCGGAATACGCAACGATCATCACGACCAACCTCGAGTACGAGGAGTGGCACAACTTCCTCGGCAACAAAGCGCTGGTCGACGCGCTCCTCTCGCGGCTGCGCCACCAGTGCCACACCGTGCGCATCGACGGCCCCACGCTGCGCGATCCGCAAG
>JAMPYE010000623.1 GCA_023700825.1 Thermoanaerobaculia bacterium
CCCTTCTCGACGAACTTGCCGAGGCTCTTGTCGATCCCGGCGAAGCCCTTGTCGAGAAACCTCTGCTCGACTTCGAGAACGACGGTCTGGAAACCCGCCTGAGCTGAAATCTGTGCGATGCCGGACCCCATGAGGCCGCAGCCGAGAACGCCGACTTTCTGAATCGTAGGCATGAAAAACTCCTTTCGGTGAAGGTGCCGTTGGTGCGGCGCGCGACATTCTATATGGAGTCCGGGGAAGCGCCAGCGCGGGCTTCGCCTCGTCCCTCTTCGGCTACCATTCCGGCGTGCCGAACGAGAGCCGGAGCCGGATTCCGCCCCAGGTTGTCCTGCTCGGCCTCGCCGCACTCCTCAACGACGTCTCGAGCGACATCATCTATCCCCTGCTGCCGATTTTCCTCTCGGCGCAGCTCGGCGCCACACCGTTCGTCGTCGGGATGATCGAGGGGCTCGCCGACGCCCTGGCCTCGCTGCTCAAGCTCGGCGCGGGCTGGTGGTCGGACCGGACGCCGCGACGCAAGCCGTTCATCGTCGCCGGGTACGCGATCGCAGCGCTCTCTCGGATCATGCTGGCGAACGCTGTGCGCTGGCCCGTGGTGCTCGGGGCGCGTCTGATCGACCGCACCGGCAAGGGGATTCGCTCCGCACCGCGCGACGCGTTGATCGCGGACGTCACCCCGCCCGAGCAACGAGGGAGAGCCTACGGTCTGCATCGGGCAATGGACCACACCGGCGCGCTCGTCGGCCCGCTCCTCGCGGCCCTTCTCGTCGGGACTTTCGCGCTTCCGCTCCGCACGGTCTTTCTCATCGCGGTGATTCCCGGCCTCATCGGTGTCGTCGTCATCGCCGCGGCGCTGAAGGAAGACGCGAGAGACCGGAAACCCGCGGATCGACCGCGTGGCGCGGACGCCCTCCCGCATGAGCTCCGCCGGCCCCTGATCGCAATCGCCGTCTTCGCGCTCGCGAACTCGAGCGACGTCTTCCTGATCCTGCAGGCGCACTCCGCGGGGATCGACATCGTGTGGATTCCGATTCTCTGGGCCGCGCACCACGCCGTGAAGTCTGCACTCTCGACGGCTGGCGGGGCGCTGTCAGATCGCTCGCGCCGGAACCGCGTGCTGGCCGCGGGGTGGGCACTCTACGGGTTCATCTACTTCATCTTTCCTCTGGCCAACAGCGTGACGACGTTCGCCCTGCTTTTCGTCGCGTACGCGCTTCCGTTCACGCTCACGGAGGGAGCCGAGCGGGCGTGGATCGCCGACCACCTCACGCCTGAGCTCAAGGGGCGCGCCTTCGGCGTCTACTATCTGATTCAGGGAACGTGCACGCTGATCGGCACGGCCGTCTTCGGCCTTTGGTACGAGCGGATCTCGCGCATGGGCGCGTTTCACCTCGCCGGAGGAGTCGCCTTCGTCGCCGCCGCCTTCGCCTTCTTCGCCGATCGCGAGCGCGTTCGGACGGAGCCGCGGGCGTCCTGATTCCGACGGCCTTCACCTCGCAATTTTCCGGCGGAGTCCAATCGTTCTGGTGCCCGATCTCGAAATGAGGAGCTCCAATTGAAACGACTCGCAATGATCTCGATTCTCCTCACTCTCGCCTTCGGCGCGGCCGCCCAGACGAAGAGTGAGGCCGATCTGGTTCTCGACCTCTTCGCCCCCCTGTGCTCGTCGGGAATGCTGAAATCCGAGCCCTTCACGGGTACGCTCCCGGGCCGCATGACGGGAGAGCTCTTCTCGTTCGAGTCGGAAGACAAGTCGTGCCACTTCGACGCAGTCCGCGTGAAGACCGTCGATGGCCGCTACTACGTCGGCAACCCGTGGCCCATCGCCGGGATGGCCGGCACGCCGGCGGAGAAGATCCGCAACATCGCGTGGGAAGCCCTCCAGCTGAGCGTCGTCGTCGAGACGGGGGCGGCCGAATTCGGATTGCAGAAGGTGAAAGTCACCCAGGTCACGGAAGCGGGGCGCGTCGTCGTCGAGGGAACCGTCGACCCGTCCGGGATCATGTACTTCCCCGGCGAGTTCGCGAGGAACGCGACCGAGATGAAGGCGAAGCGCGACACGCGCCTCGCTCCCATCGTCGCAGCCGCCCCGACGCGCGGCCCGAAGGACGCTCCCGTGACGGTCGTCGAGTTCTCCGACTTCCAGTGCCCCTCGTGCCGCATGGCGAGCGAGCAGTTCGAGCCGTTCCTCGAGAAGCACGCCGACAAGATCCGGTACGTGCGCATTGACATGCCGATCATCTCGTCGCACCCCTGGGCGTTTCCCGCCGCGTTGATCGGGCGGGCAATCTGGATTCAGAGCCCCGACGCGTTCTGGAAGTACAAGAAGGCCGTCTACGCGAGCCAGTCGGACCTGAACTCGTTCACGATCGACCAGTTCGGCCGAAGCTTCGCCGAGGACCACGGGCTCGACATGAAGCGCTTCGACGCGGACCTCGCCGCCGAGACTACCCGCAAGGCGATACTCGACGGACTCGGCACCGCGTTCACGATGCAGGTCGGCGCGACGCCCACCTACTTCGTGAATGGCACGATCGTCTCCACCGGCATCGAGAGTGGGAACCTGAAAGGGCACATCGAGAAGCTGCTCGCCTCGAAGTGACGCCGGCGTCTCAGACCGTCAGCCGCACGACGTCGAGGAAAGCCTTGAGGATTCGCCCGGACAGCCCCCATATCTCCATGTGCTCGGTCCGGTAGAAGTAGGCGGGATACCTGCGTCCCTTGAAATCGACATGGCGGATCTCCGGGTTGCCGTCGGCAAGGAGCGTCTCGATCGGCACCTCGAAGATCTCGTCGACTTCCGACGCCTGAAGCACGTACTCCGGCCGCGCCGCGAGAATTCCCACGAACGGGGCGACGATGAACCCCGACCTCGTCACGACGTCGTCGAGCCGGCCGATCACCTCAACGAGCGATCGATCGATGCCTA
>JAMPYE010000624.1 GCA_023700825.1 Thermoanaerobaculia bacterium
CAGTTGTCAGTTGTCAGTGGTTAGTTGTTAGACAGGCTCGGCCAGCCCTCACCAGCGCTGCACTGTTTAAACTCACAAGATTGAAAGTTGGTAATTAATAGCGACAATTTGCCACCTAAACGGTATCGTCTAACAACTAACAACTAACAACTAACAACCGAACCCCACACCTTCCGACCGATGCGCTTCCTCATCACCGGCAACAAGGGCATGCTCGGCTCCGACCTCTCGCAGGCGCTCGTGGAGCGCGGCGACGAGGTGTTCGGCGTCGACAAGGACGTTCTGGACATCACCGACGCGGAGGCGGTCGAGCGCTTCGTCGGCGAGATCCTCCCCGACGTCATCGTGAATTGCGCGGCGTACACGCAGGTGGACGACTGCGAGGCGAACGAGACGGCCGCGTCGAAGGTCAACGCGTGGGCGGTCGAGTCGCTCGCCGACGCGGCGAACCGCGTCGATGCGCTGCTCGTCCAGATCTCGACCGACTTCGTCTTCGACGGGAGCGCGACGCGCCCTTACGAGATCAACGATCCGGTTGCGCCGATCTCCGCGTACGGGCGATCGAAGCTCGAAGGGGAGGAGCGCGCGCGAATCGCGAAGCGGCACGTCGTGCTCCGCACCTCGTGGCTCTTCGGCGTGCGGGGATGGAACTTCCTGGAGGCGATCCGGAAGCAGGTGCTGCTCGGTCGCACCGAGCTCCGCGTCGTCACCGACCAGCGCGGCTGTCCCACCTACACGCCGCACCTCGCGAGCGCGATCGTCCGGCTCGCGGACATCGTCAGGAACTCACCCGAGCTCGGCGGCATCTATCACTACTCCGACGCTCCGGAGTGCACCTGGTTCGATTTCGCGACGGAGATCGTCGGCGCGATGAAACGCGAGGGGAGTGCCGCCCCGGGAACGCAGGTTCTTCCGACGACCTCGGCGGATTTCCCGCGGCCCGCGAGACGGCCTGCCTACTCGGTGCTGTCGACGGAGCGGTACCGGCGCGTGACCGGCTGCGAGCCGGAGTCGTGGCTCGACGGCATTGCCGAATATTTCGAGCGCCTCCCGTCGTCTTCGCTGACGGCGAAGTAGCGAGCGCCGACCGGTCGAGATTCGGGAGACGCTCCTCGGTGTGGTCGGCTACACTGAGTTTCGATGTCGAGCTCAGGCCGTCCTCCGACGAGCGACCCGCGGGCGAGGCTTGCCGCGCTCACGCGCACCGACTTCTCCGTCCTTCCGGGGAAGCCTCTGCCACTCGGCGTGACCGAGGCGCGCGAGGGGCTGAACTTCTCGGTCTTCTCCCGGAACGCCACGGAGGCTTCGCTCGTCCTCTGCGCAATCGGCGACGCGGAGCCGTTCCTCGAGCTGCCGCTCGACACGCCGTACTTCCGCACCGGGGACATCTGGCACGTCTGCATCGACGGGCTCGAGCGCGGGTTCGAGTACGGCTGGCGATTCGACCGCCGTCCCGTCGCCCGCGACGCGGTGCATCGCTTCGACCCCGCGCTCGTGCTGGTCGATCCCTACGCCCGCGCGGTCAGCACGGTGCACGTCGACGGCCGCGCCGAGAAGCGCGGCGTCTACACGGCGGGGGAGTTCGACTGGAAGTACGTTCACCAGCCCGGCGTGCCCGCGTCGGAGAAGATCATCTACGAGATGCACGTGCGCGGCTTCACGAGGCACCCCTCGTCGGAAGCGCGCCATCCCGGAACCTACCGGGGCCTCGTCGAGATGATCCCGTACCTTCGTGACCTGGGGGTGACGACCGTCGAACTGCTCCCGGTCTACGAGTTCGACGACGCGGTGAACCCCGACATGGATCCGGAGGTGCGGAAGCACCTGACGAACTTCTGGGGCTACAGCCCGATCGGGTTCTTCGCGCCGAACGCGCGGTTCGCGTCGGACGGGCAGCACGGGGAGCAGGTCGACGAGTTCAAGTTCCTCGTACGCGAGCTTCACCGCGCGGGGCTCGAGGTGATCCTCGACGTGGTGTTCAACCACACGGCAGAAGGGAGCGGGTCGCCCAACGACCGGACCTTCTCGTTCCGCGGGATCGACAACGCGATCTACTACATGGTCGACCCGAGGACGGGCAGGTACCTCGACTACAGCGGCTGCGGCAACACGCTCAACTGCAACCACCCCGTCGTGCGCGAGCTGGTGCTCAGCGCGCTGCGCTACTGGGGCGGTGAGATGGGCGTCGACGGCTTCCGCTTCGACCTCGCCTCGGTGCTCTCCCGCGGGCGTGACGGGCGCGTACTGGCCGACCCGCCGCTGATCGAGACGATCGCTGACGATCCCGTAATGGCAGACCTGACCCTCATCGCCGAGGCGTGGGACGCGGCCGGGCTCTACCAGGTCGGCACCTTCCCGGCGTGGGGCCGGTGGTGCGAGTGGAACGGCCCGTTCCGCGACGACGTGAGGCGCTTTCTCCGCGGCGATGCCGGCATGGTTCCCACGCTGGCCTCGCGCCTGGCGGGGAGCAGCGACCTCTACCAGGCCTCGGGGCGCAAGCCGTATCACTCGATTAACTTCGTCACGTGCCACGACGGCTTCACGCTCGCGGATCTGGTCGCCTACAACACCAAGCACAACGAGGCGAACGGCGAGGAGAATCGCGACGGCACCGGCGAGAACTTCAGCTGGAACTGCGGGATCGAAGGGCCGACGACGAACGCCCGGGTGCTCGCGCTGCGGAGCCAGCAGACGCGGAACTTCCTCGCGATTCTCTTCCTCTCGCAGGGGACGCCGATGCTCCTCGCTGGCGACGAGATGGGACGCACCCAGCGCGGCAACAACAACGCCTACTGCCACGACAACGAGATCAGCTGGATCGACTGGCGGCTGCTCGATCAGAACGCCGACATCCACCGGTTCACGAAGCTCCTGATCCAGTTCCGGAAGGCTCATCCGGTGCTCAGGCGCGACGAGTTCCTCACGG
>JAMPYE010000625.1 GCA_023700825.1 Thermoanaerobaculia bacterium
AGACCGGGCGAAGGACGGGGATGTCCGCGACGGAGTCACGGCTGCAATATGCAGGATTCGCTACTCACCCGCAACACTCGCGCCGGTGACTCCGGCGCCGGCGCGCCTCAGTTCTGGAGCGCGAGGAAGATCGCGAACACCGCGAGCGTCGCGAGAACTGCGAAGGTGATCTTCACCCACGACCAGGGCGCCGTTCCGGACATCTTTCCCGTCACGCCGTTCACGATGAAGCGGTACGCCTTGCCGCCGTACTGGTACGCGGCGATCCAGATCGGCAGCAGCGCGTTCTTGTACGCCACTCCCGAATAGCCCGTCCGCACGACGAGGTTGCGGTAGGTGTCGCCGGGAATCTGTCCTGCGCACGCGGTGCGGATCTCCTCTTCCATCCGCTGCTTCGCCGCCAGGAGCGCTTCCTTCACGTCCACCGCGTACTCCTCGGCGATGAACCCCGAGAGATATGCCTTGTCGTAAGGCGCCAGCCCCTCGGTCGGAAACGGCTCGATCGACTGCGCCAGTCCGGCGTCGAGCCCGCGCGACGCGATCGTCGGCAGGTCGTCGAAGAAGAGCTCGAGTCTCCCGGCCGCGGGCACCCAGCGCACGCGCTGCTGCTGTCGCGTCACCATGCGCCCGTTCTCCTGCACCTGCACGCTGACGTAGTAGTAGTGCCCCGCCTCGGCAGTCCACGCCGAATGCGTCGCGGCGTCGAAGAGCCAGAACGGGACGTATACGCCCTGCATGTGCGTCAGCGCCGACTTGTACTTCAGATCGTTAGGCCTGAACCAGAGACCCTTCACCCACGAGCGGAACTTGCCGAGCGCGGCGTCGCGCTCGACGCGAAACGGCAGGACTCCCTCCGGGCGGACCATGTTCTGGTCGAGAGGCGCCTCGACGACCGCGGGCGTCCCGCAGAAGGCGCACGCCCCCGCCGCCTGCCCCGGCTCGAACGTCGTCGACGAACCGCACCGCGTGCAGTGGAACGCCTTGCGCTCCATCCCCCAGCCGATCGACTTGCGCGCACCGAGCGCCTCCTCGATCGGCCGCTCGACGACCCCCTCGGCCGTCTGCGGGATCTCCTTCACGAACGAGCAGTACGGGCACTTGAGGCTGACCACTCCCGGATTCCACACCAGGTCGGCGCCGCACTGCTCGCAGGGGAACTTCCTTACCTTCGTTGTGACGGGTGCGTCAGTCTGGACGGTCATGGCTCAGGCTCTACAAACACACTGAATGCTGAATGCAGAATGCAGAACGATGAATGTAGAAAAAGGCGCGGTCCCCCTTCCACATTCATCGTTCTGCATTCTGCATTCAGCACTCGATGTGCTCCGAGGGAGCGCGGCCTCCCGCGCCCCCTCGAGTCACTGACTTACTTGCTTGGCGGTGGTGGGGGGGGCGGCATTGCTGCGCCTCCGCCGAACTCGGCGAACGTGCTCAGCGGAGCCCAGCCCGCGGCGCCCGGCTTCCACGCCATCGCGTCGCCGGCGACCTGCCCCGAGGCGATCATCTGCTTGAGCGCAGACTCCGCATACGGGCCGTACGTCTTGCCTTCGACGGCGATCGTCCACTGCGTGCCGCCGGACGGCGGAGGAGGAGCCGATCCCGCGGGAGGAGGAGGCGGAGCCTGCTGCCCCATTCCCTGGAACGCCTGGCCCATCGCCTGGCCCATCGCGACGCCCGCACCGAGGCCGACGCCAGCGCCGGCGATACCGCCGGGATTCTCCGCGGCCTTACCGATCGCTTCGGCCGCCTGCATCTGCGTGTACTGCTGCAGGTGCCCGCCGAGCACGCCGAGCTTCGAGCGCTGGTCGATCGCCGCCTCGACCTCGGGTGGGAGCGAAACGTTCTCGATGACGAAGCGCGTCAACTCGAGACCGAACTCTCCGAAGTCGGCCTGAACCCGCTTCTTCGCCTCGAGCCCGAGCTCGTCGTACTTCGTGGCGATGTCGATCGCCGGGATGCCCGACTCGCCGAGCGCGTCCGAGAAGCGCGAGACGATCGTCGAGCGCAGCTGGGTGATGATGTCCTCGGTCGTCGTCAGCCCCTGCGTTCCGACGATGGTGTTGAAGAACACCTTCGCGTCGGCGAGCTTCATCGCGTAAACGCCGAACGCGCGGATGCGCACCATCCCGAAATCCTTGTCGCGCATCATCACCGGATTCGCCGTGCCCCACTTGAGGTCGGTGAAGGTCCTGGTGTTGAAGAAATAGACCTCGGCCTTGAACGGTGAGTTGAAGCCGTATTTCCAGCTGCGCAGCGTCGTCAGGATCGGCAGGTTCTGCGTCGACAGCTCGTATCGGCCGGGACCGAAGACGTCGGCAGCCTTGCCTTCGTTGATGAAGATCGCAACCTGGTTCTCGCGAACCGTCAGCTGCGCTCCCATCTTGATCTCCTGCTGGTAGGTGGGAACACGGTAGACGAGCGTGTTCGAGGACTCGTCGAGCCACTCGATGACGTCGATGAACTGCGATGAAATCTTGTCGAAAAGGCCCATGGCAGAACCTCCTAGGTTGATGGGTGTTTGAGTGTACACGAACTCACGAGACGCGGGTCCCGCGCCTCGAGCGTGCTCTGTGTGGAGGGGTTACATCGGCGAGCGAAAGACGCGCCGCGCGCGGACCGGAACCAGCGCGAGAGGAGGGGCAACCGACCCGGCAGCTACGAGCTGCCGGGCCAGCTGCTTCAGGAGGGATAGGAACGCAGTCAGCATTCTGGAAATTGATACGGGGGGCGGAGCAAAAGGTTTTGGGTGAGGCGGGAGGCGAAAGGCGAGAGGCGAGGCGCAGGAGAATCTTCGCCCCGGAGGGGCTAGATAGGGTAGGTCCACCATGTGGCGCAGGCACTCCTGCCTGCGCGTCGCCGAAGGCGGCCTGCAGTTTTCGGCCTGGCGCCTCGACCGGGCGGCGCTTCGCGCCGCGCGCAG
>JAMPYE010000626.1 GCA_023700825.1 Thermoanaerobaculia bacterium
CCGCGCCTGCAGTCAGGCGCGTATCAGACGCTCTGCGGCGACGCCGGATGTCAGGAAACTGCAACGTCGCGGGGCGCGACGCCGAGGTTGCGAACCAGTCGAAGCCGAGCGCTGGCTCCCGCCGATCACCGTCCGGCAGCTGCCCGCCTTGGCAGCTGACCTCCTCTCGCCTGTCGCCTCACAGCTCCCTCATCGTCCCCCTGCTGATCGATGGTCGATTCCTCGCTTGCTTTGACCCTTGACCTCTGGCCTTTGGCCTGCTTCATCAGCGACAATCACCCACGCATGGACGCCACCGGCATCATCGCGATCGTCGTCGCGCTCTCGGCATCGGGAGCGATCGTCATCCTGAACGAGCGGTACGGGCTGCTGAGCGAGGACCGGTTCCCGACGCCGGGTTATCGGTTCGCCGCCTACACGCTGCTCGTGGGCCTGTTCGCCTTCGTCACCGCGCTGGTCACGATGGCCTCGCGGACGCCGGCGACGGCGGCCGACCGGGCGTCGATGCCGTTCTGGTCGCTCTTCACGATGCACGGGATCCTCTTCGGCTTCCTCGTCTGCTGGTGGCTCGTGGCGGGGCGGCCTAACCTCCTGCGCTTCTTCAACATCAAGAAAGAGGATGCCGGCGTCGAAACGCTCGCCGGGGTCGCCATCGGCGTCGGTGGCTGGGTGCTCACCGTCACCGTGGCGATGACGATCGGCCTCCTCGTCCAGGCGTTAGGAAACATGGACGAGCCGTTGCAGCCGCCGGCGGCGATTCCCTGGATGGCCTCGCTCCCCTGGTTCAAGAAGCTGCTGATCGTCTTCTCGGCGATGACCTTCGAAGAGCTCTTTTTCCGAGGCTGGCTGCAGAAGCGAGTGGGGCTGCTCGCGTCGAGCGCCGCGTTCGTCATCGCGCACGCAGGCTTCGGCGAGCCGCTGATGTTCGTCGGCATCACCGTCGTCTCGCTGGTGATCGGCTACGTCTTCTACCGGACGAAGAGCCTGCTCCCCTGCATCGTCGCCCACGGCGTCTTCGACGCGATCCAGCTCTTCATCGTCATCCCGGTGGCGCTGCAGCTGATGCCGAAGGGGTAGAAGCGGCGCAGCGTGCCCCCTAGCGGCCGACGGCCCGCGGCGAAGGACGGACAAACGCCGTCTCGCGCAGCAGCGCGGCGTCGAATGTCATGACCGACTCGCAGCCGGCGCGGCGTGCTCGCTCGCGGATCAGGTAATCGGCAAAGTCTCCCTTGCCGGATGCGTAGGCGTTCGCCGCCACCAACACCTCGTCGCGTCCCTCCACCTCGAGACCCGCGCTTCGAAGGAGCAGGTCGAGGATCGAAGCGATCTCCTTGCGGCTGTGTCTGTAGGCGCGAGAGAGAACCCACACGAGCTCACACATCACAATCTGAGAGACGAATACGGCCACTCGCCTTCGCGCCGCCGCCTCGAATGCCGACGCGGCAGCCGCGGTCTGCAACGCGTCGTCCGCGACGAGGAACCGGACGAGAACATTCGTATCCACCGCGATCATCGACGGGATGCTCCCTTCTCGATCGCCTCCTGCATCTCACCCAGGGATATCACCTTCCGCCCCGGCCGCTGCAGCGTGCCTCGCAATTTCAGGAAATCAACGGTCGCCGGTTCAATCACGATTTCCCCTGACGGACGGACGACGAAGTCCACACGATCTCCGGTATCGACGGCCAGAAGTTCCCGAACTTCCCGCGGGAGAGTAATCTGTCCCTTGCTGGTCAATTTCGCACTTGGCATCCTTACCTCGGTAAGTTTTCCTTACTCTATGTCTTACACAAGGGGTTCTCCAGATATTTCGCAGAAGCCAGCACGCCTTGGGACATCGCGGAGACCGGCTGTAGAATTGGCGAATGACCGAGAAAGCGGTTCCCGAGACGGGTCGCAACTCGATCGACGACGTGATTGAGGTGTACAAACGAAACGTCGATCGCACTTTGTTGCAAGAAAACCTCGCAAGAACGCCGACCGAGCGCCTACAGAGGCTCCAGCAGCTACAGCGCCTCTCCGAGGAACATCAGAGCGCCGGCTGCAACGAAGGCAAACCGCGTGGTTGACTTCGAGAGTGTGCTGCGCGCGTTCCGAGGCGCGGGAGTCGACCTCTTCATCGTCCGAGGCGTTGCCGCCCCCGTGCGCGGGTCGGACCGCCTGACGAAAGATTGCGACGTCCTCGCCGATGATCGACCGTGAGCTGAAACTCAGAGCCCTCCTGCGTGCGTGGGCCACAGGGCCACAGGGTCAGAGCTTCGTTCTTCCGTACAAACTCACAGCCGTCACTCCAGTGTTCGATCGCCTTCCTGCTTCGGCGGCCCTCACGCCACTTCCCGGAACGAAGCTAGCAGACAGATTGTGTTGGCGAGCCGGCAGTGCCCGTCCGAATGCGGATCTTGGCCGTTCTTCTCGTCTCGATCGAGCCTCTCGTGGCGCGAGTGCGCACGGCTCCGCCCTGACCCGATGACGTTGCGTTCGTCCGAGTCGTCTCCGGTTGCCCGGTGAGTACCCCGTGACGGGCCTTCTGCTTCATCCCAGCCCGGCGTAAGCGGCCTCGAGCCGGCGCTGCAGCGTCGGGTCACCCCGCAGCGCGCGGCTGGCCATGCGGACGAGATCGCTCACCCGTCCCGAGCTCCGTAGCCGCAGCTCCGCGGCGATCGCGCGCAGCCGGTGCAGTCCTTCGCGCCAGCCGAGCCACGCCACGAGCATCCGTGCCGCGCCTCCATGCCCGCGCCGAATCTCCCGCGCGGACATTCCGAAAGCCGCCGCCACCGAATCGACAATCGCCGCCATCTTCGGCCGCCCTACCTCGCGCTGCGCGCGCGGGTGCGCGTCGCTCCGCGGCTTCGACTCGATCACCGTCCGCATCGACGCGATCCAGGCTTCCGTCCCGAGGTAGATCTGCCGCTGCAC
>JAMPYE010000627.1 GCA_023700825.1 Thermoanaerobaculia bacterium
CGCGCGGCGCTCTCGTACTTGTAGGTCCAGCGACCGTAGTAGAGGCGTGTCTTGCCGGCGAAGAGAGCCGGGTCCCAGTCGGGATCGTCGTTGAGCATCACGAGGACCTTGCCCCGAAGGTCCGCGCCCTTGTAGTCGTTCCAGTCGTATTCGGGCGCATCGATGCCGTAGCCGGCGAACACGAGTTCGGCGTCCGGGATCTCCGTCACCGGCGTCTGCGTCCCGCTCGTGGCAATGAACTCGTCCCAGAAGGCGAGCGACTCTTCGCCGTTCTTTCCCCGAAACGGCCAGCTCTTCGGAACGCTGCTCGTGACGGAGACGATGTCGAACGGCTGCTGCCACGATCCACCCGGAGCGCCTGGCTCGAGGCCGATCTCCTCCAGCTCGGTGGCGAGCCAGAGCCTCGTGAGCTCGTCGCCGCGCGACGCCGGGCCCCGGCCCTCCAGCGGATCGCTGGCGAGGAAGCGGACCGCGGAGCGAAGCGCGCGCTCGTTGATCAGTTTCGTGGCCGACGCCACTTCCGACGCGAGCGGGCCTTCGGCGAGCGCAGCCGACGCCGCGAAGAGCAGAACTGCAGCAATGGAGAATCGATGACGAAACAAGGGGGCCTCCCGCGGACTCGTGTGACGCGCCCAATGTACCAGAGCGCGGTGCAAGGCGGCATTTGGGAAGGGCTGGCGCGGCTCGATCAAGGCGGGACGCATTGCCTACGCGCTCCGCGCATCAAACCAGCGATCGCACCGCGACCAGGGTCAATACCGAGATCGCGACCCAGAGCGCAACGCCGAGGATCATCGGCCGCACTCCGACCGCCCTCAGCTTCGGAAGGGAGAGGCCGGCGCCGATCAGGAACAGAGTCAGCGTCAGCCCGCGCCTCGCCGCGAAGACGACGTAGTCGAAAATGCCGAACGGATTCTCCACCCAGGTTCGCGTCGCGGCCGCGACGAAGAAGAGGACGATGAACCACGGGATCGCGATCTTCGCCGCCCGCCTGTGCACTACGAGCGCAGTGCCGAGCGCCAGGGGGATGATCCAGAGGGCCCGCGTCAGCTTCACTGTCGTCGCGACCTGCAGCGCCTCGGCGCCGTACTTTGCCGCCGCGCCGACCACGGAGCTCGTGTCGTGGATCGCAACGGCGGACCAGATCCCGAACTCCGCCTGTGTCAGGCCGAGAGCGACTCCGATTGGCGGGAAGACGAAGAGTGCGACCGCGTTCAGGATGAAGACGGTGCCAAGCGACACCGACATCTCCTCGTCGGTCGCGCCGACGACCGGGCCGACGGCGGCGATCGCGCTTCCGCCGCAGATCGCCGTGCCCGATGCGATGAGGTGCGTCGTCCTCGGGGGAATCCCGAGCGCGCGGCCGAGCAGAGTGCCGGCGACCAGCGTGCCGAAGATCGTCGCGATCGTGAAGCCGATCCCCTGCGTTCCCGCGCGGACCACCGCGGCCATGTTCATCCCGAAACCGAGGCCGACGACCGAGGCCTGCAGCAGCAGCTTCGTCGCTTTCGACATCTCTTTCGGCCATGGGTTGCCGAGCGTGAGGCCGATCGCGAGCCCGATCGCGAGCGCGATCGGCGGCGAGATCCAAGGCGTCAGGCAGGCGAGCGCCGCAGCTGCGAACAGCACGCGCCTCGGGCTGAGCGACGCTTCCTGCGGTTCAGGCATCTCGCGAGCCAAAGCGGCGGGGCGGAGAACGAATTCCCGTCGGGGGCAGGCCAAAGGCCAGAGGTCAAAGGTCAAAGCAGGCGATGAGGCGAGAGGCGAGGAGCAGGCAGGAGGGAGATCGGAGAGCTGGACTTGGCGCAGGATGTCATTCGGAAGCGAGCGCAGCGAGCGAGGAATCTGCCAAAGAGAGTCTGATCGATTCCTTTGAGTGGATCGACCATACGAGCGGAATCGCTGCAGTGATCGTCTTGCAGATTCCTCCTCGAGCATTCCTGAACCGGGCAATACGCCCTTATGCGCGGAGAAGCGAACGTGACCTTTCCCGACGTCCCGGCGTCGAAGCTGCGAGAATCGAGACGACGCTCCCGCGTCGTTATATCGGAGGCTTCATGCGGAAGGTCCTGCTCGGGATGGCGATGGTCGTTGCGCTCGTCGTGCTCGTCTACGGTGTCGTCATCGCGCTGGCCGGAAAGGGACGCGAGGAGATCGCCGACCGATGGCGGACTCTCGGCTCCGACGAGGAGCACGCGGCGAAGTTCCCCGAGGTTCGCGAGAGGAACGAAGCTGCGCAGCAGTTGGAAGCGGCGGCGCTTCCGCTCGGCATCGGGATGATGCCGAGGAGCGAGCTCGACGAAAGCTCGCTAGACCAGAGGCGGATCGCCGACTTCAAGAAGGCGTCGGACGATTGGGTCAAGGCTGCCATCGAGACGGGCGACGACACGATCCCTCCGCCGCCAACCGTGGTGGCTTCGTATCTCGCCGAAAATCGTGTCGCGATCGACCGCGTCGTGGATCTGCTTGCGAACGGCGAGCCGCCGCTCTGGACGATGCGCACCAAAGGCCCGCCGATGACCCGCCCGATTCCGAATCTCCTCGGCCAGATGCAACTCGCGGCAGTGTTAGGGGCAGCAGGCTTCGAGGCGGAGCTCGCGGGAGATCACGTCAATGCATGGCGCAGCCAGCAGGCGCTATGGACTCTCGCGAAGGGGACGCTCTCGAGGCCGGAAATGATCTCCCAGCTGATCGGCGTCGCGCTCACGCGTCGCGTGGCGGGTGTCGCTCGCAAGCTCGAGGGGCCGGCGCCGGCCTGGTTCGAGGAGCTCGAGAGCTTCGACTTTCATCGTGCGATGCTCGACAGCTCGCGAAGCGAGTGGACGGCATCCTCGGAGGCGCTCAACGCCGAAAGTTCCCTCGAGGAGTTCCGAGCGTCCGCACGGTCCGAGAATGCACATCTTCTGGGCCTC
>JAMPYE010000628.1 GCA_023700825.1 Thermoanaerobaculia bacterium
CGGCGATATAGATGTGACCGGAGCAGAGCGAGTTGTGCGCCGCGACCGTGAGGCCGACGGAGCTGTCGACCGCGGCGAGCTCCTCGATCACGTTGACGTAGTCGACGTAGCTGAGGCCCGAACCGCCGAGCTCCTCGGGGAAGATGATCCCGAGCATGCCGAGCTCGCCGAGCTTCTTGATCGTCTCCTTCGGGAAGCTCTGCGCCTCATCCCACGTCATCACGTGAGGGCGGATCTCGCTCTCGGCGAACTCCCGCACCATCGTCTTGATCTGAACCTGCTCGTCGCTGAGGCGAAAATCCATCGCTCGAACCTCCAGGAGTTACTACCGTAAAAGTGGCGCGCGCATTCTAGCGTTGAAACATGCCCGGCCGATACTCCGAGATCTTCCCGGTAAACGCCGATGCCGCGACCGTCAACGGCGACGCGAGCCAGAGCTTTCCGGGGCCGGACCGCCCCTTGAAATTGCGGTTGATCGCGCTCACGGTGACCTCGTCGGCGGTCTCCGAGACCCCCGGTCCGCAGCCGATGCAGGCGCCGCAGCCGGGAGCGAGGATCGTCGCGCCCGCGGCGCGGAAGGTCTCGAGCATCCCCTTCGCGCGGCAGTAGTCCTCGACCGCCTTCGACCCGAACTGGATGTAGAACTTCACCCCGCCGGCGACCTTCCGCCCCGAGGCGACCGCTTCCTTCGCGACGCGGTGGTAGAAGTCGAAGTCGTCGATCTTCCCGGCGGTGCAACTCCCCGCGTAGGCGATGTCGATCGCGACGTCGCCGATCTCGTCGACGAAGGCGCCGTTGGTCGGATCGGAGGCGATGCCGTGGTCGGGATCGCCGGGATGCGCGACCATCGGACGGATCGTCGAGAGGTCAATGACGTGCACGCCGCCGGCGTACTCCGCACCGGGATCGGGTGCGACGATTCGCGCGCGCAGCGCCGCGATGTCGATGCCGGGCCGCATCGCCGCGATCCACGCGAGCAGCTTCTCGTCCGCCTCGACGATCGCGCCGCGCGCCGCGCACTCGGTCGCCATGTTCGCCAGCGTCGCGCGCTCGTCGAGAGACATCGAGAGGAGCCCCGCGCCGCCGAACTCCATCACGCGGTCGAGCGTGAGCTGCGGCTTCGCGTGATTGAGCAGGATGTGCAGCATCACGTCTTTCGCGGTGGCGGTGCCGCGCAGCTCCCCTGTGAACTCGAAGCGGATCGCTTCGGGGACCTCGACCATGGTGAAGCCCGAGTGCGCGAGGTTCGCGTACTCGGTCGCGCCGACTCCCCAAGAGAGCGCGTTGTTGACGCCGCCCATGCAGGTGTGGCTGTCGGTCGCCTGGATGAAATCGCCCGGATCGATGAAGAACTCGCGAGCGACCTGGTGGCAGATCCCCGGAGAGACTCCGTCGACCGCGGAGAAGTCGCGGCACGCCGTGTGCTTCTGGAACTCGCGCTGCAGGCGGCGAAGCTCCTCGATCTTCGGCATGAACGGCCGCATCTTGTCGACCTGGTCGGCGTAGATGAGATGGTCCTCGAAGACCGCGAACTTGTCGGGGTTCACGATCCCGTAGTCGCTGCCGTACTCCTGCTCCAGGAAATAGTGGACCTGCGCGGTCGTGAATTCGTGGCTGTAGCCGCCGTCGACGCTGACGACGACCGAGTCGCCCGGCTTAACAGAGCCGCCGTCGACACCGACGAGATGCTTCGCGAGCACCTTCTCGGTCATGTTCATCGGGCGGGCCGCGGTGTCGGGCTTCGGCAGCTTCACCTCGCCCGCCGCGAGAGCACGCGCAAACGGGAAGAGCCCGCCATGCTGCACGACGAGCTGGCTGATCGGGTCGTAGCGCTCGTAAAACTCTTCGAGAGGCACCGCCTCACCGCCCTGGAGGCGCGCGAGGATCGCGTGGTCGCCCATCAGCACGCCCTGGTTGATGTTGTTCGCGGCGTGGATCGGAGCGAACGACGCGGCGATCGCGATGCGGATGCCGCCCCACTTTTCGGCCTGAACCGCGGTCTCGCGGGAGCTCCCCGTCCCCTTGCGGAAGCCGGAGACGATGACCTCGAAGTTTCCGTTGATCAGCGCGTCGCGCTCGAACACCCGCTTCCCTTCGACGATCATTCCCGCATACGCGTCGCGCGCGAGATCCTCGGGGCGGTGGCTGAAGCAGACCCACGCCGGTGTCATCACGTCGGTGTTGATGTCGTCCTGAAGGTCGTCGACCGTCAGGTCGGACATTCGCAGGTCGACGGCGCCCGCGAGCTGGCGGCGGATGAGCTCGATGTCCTTCGTGAGAAACAGGACTCTCTTGCCCGGCGTGAGACGGATCATCTGCGGTGGCTTCATGCGTTCGGGTTCTCCGGAGTGATCGAGTTTAGACGAACGTCATTGCTTTCGGATCCGGCTGGTGAACTTCGAAACGTGCACGTGACAGATCGCGACGGCGAGGGCGTCGGCGGCGTCGGCGCCGAGGACGGTGTCGCGCATTCCGGGGAGGAGCATCTTCACCCTCTTCGCGACCTGGTGCTTCTCGGCGCGGCCGTAGCCGACGATCGCGTTCTTCACGGCGCTGGGTGCGTACTCGAAGATCTCGAGGCCTGCGATTCTCGCGGCGAGCACGGCGACGCCACGGGCCTGGGACAGTTGGACGAGGCTGCGCACGTTGCGTCCCGCGAACGGCGTCTCGATCGCGGCGGCGACGGGAGCGTGCGTCGCGATCACCTCGCGCAACCCCTCGAAGATGAGCACGAGGCGGTCGGGCAGTTCCTTCCCCGCCTTGCCGGCGCGGATGCTCCCCTGCGCCACCAGTGCGAGGTTTCCGCGATGCTCGTCGACGACCCCGTATCCCGTCGTCACCGAGCCCGGATCGATCCCGAGTACCCGCATTCGTCTCCTGGAAACGGCTCGGGCGGCCTTTGCGACCGCCC
>JAMPYE010000629.1 GCA_023700825.1 Thermoanaerobaculia bacterium
CCGAAGGCGACCGGTGAGATCCGGCTCGGTGCCTCGACAGGGCGGCGCTTCGTCCCTCTCCGTGCGACAGGCAGGAGTGCCTGCGCCACATGGAGTACCGACGTTCCGACGGCGCTCGAAGCCGGCCGCTCAGCGCCGGCGCGAGATCAGGTGGATGATCGCCACGAAGAGCGCGGCGCCGATGATCGACCAGAGGACGGGAAACGGATGTCCTCCCACGACGACCATGAACGGCTCGGGCAGCTTCAGTTTTCCGGCGACCCACGGACCGAGAAGCGCGCCGACGAAGCCGAGAGCGATCGAGACGATGAGCCCGCCGCGAACGCTGCCCGCGATGGCCTGCCCGATCGCGCCGCATACCGCCGCGATCACCAGCAGAATCAAGAGTGCAGGAAGTGAAATCGACATTGGTGTCTCCCTTTGCCGGCGAAGCCGGGTTCATCTGTCAGGCGTCGCTCGCCTCGTTGCACGACCGTGAGCTGCGACGCCGCCGATGAGGAATCTAGCCCTCCGCGGCTTCGCGCAGAAGCGCATTTAGTACTCGGAGTCCGCGCGGCGGGGTTGCGTAGAAAATACGCGGGCCCCCCTTCGGTTCTCGCGGCCGCGCGCGAGCGGGTGGCGCACGTCCGGCGCCATTCGACTGCTCTGAGTAGAAAGCACGCTTCCTCGTTCAAGCCCGACCGTCTAGTCTCGAGGAGATTCCGAAAGGCAGGTGGAAACCATGAGCGACACGAATCTGATCATCCTGATCATCTTGCTGGTGCTGGTGTTTGGCGGCGGCGGCGGATACTACTGGAGAGGCCGGCGGCGCTGACACTGCCCTGTCCCGAGGCCAGTGGCGAAGCGGATGCCGCTGCCACGCGAATCCCAAGAGTCTCGAAGCACCCCAGCCCGGCCCCGAGGGCCGGGCTTACGCGTTTCCGGGCGACTCGCTTTGGGCCGCCCGCGGCTCAGAGGCCCTTCACACGGCACGCGACGAGAAGAAGCGCGAAGCCGATGATCCAGGACCACGAGGCGAGAGGTGCGCCAAGCCGCACGAGCCCGAAGTGTCCGGCCAGCGCGACGAGAAAGAGAACCAGCGAAATGATCCATGTCACCAGCGTCGGAGCTTTACCTGAGAAGCGCATGTCGTCGTCCTTCGTAGAGTTAGGCGGAATCGGTTGGTTAAGTGAGCGGGAGGCAGGCCGTCAGCCGCGAGCATTCCGCGAGGAACTCGCCGAGCCGGCCAGGAGGTCGGAGAGCTGCACCAGCCGCTTCCCTTCGTTCCTGCCCTGGAGCAGCTCGATGAAGGCCTGCGGGGCGCTCTCGAGACCCTGGGCGACGTCTTCGCGGTACTTCAGCCTGCCGGCCTTCAGCCACGTCGCGAGCTGCTGGCGAGCTTCGGGAAACCGGTCGAGGTAGGAGGAGACGAGGAAGCCCTCCGCACGGGCCTGCTTGACGAACAGCTGGATGAGCCACCGCGGTCCGACTTCCGGCGTGTTGAGGTCGTACCGTGCGCTCTGCCCGCAGACGGCGATCCGGGCCCTGACGTTGATCAGGCGGATGACGGCATCGCCGATCGCGCCGCCCACGTTGTCGAAGAAGATGTCGATGCCCGCGGGGCAGGCCTCGCGAAGCTGGTCGCCGAGTTCCGTGGCACCGGTGTGCGTGATCGCCGCATCGAAACCAAGCTCGTCGCGGAGCCACGCCACCTTCGTGTCCGGCCCGGAAACTCCGACGACGCGGCATCCCTTGATTTTCGCGATCTGGCCGGCGAGCATCCCGATGGCGCCTGCCGCTCCGGAGACGACCACGGTTTCACCCGGCTGCGGATTGCAGACGTCGAGGAGCCCGAAGTACGCGGTGAGCCCCGGCATCCCAAGCACGCCGAGCGCCGTGGTTATCGGAGCGGCCTCGGGATCGAGCTTTCGCGCATCGACTGCGCGGGCGACGGCAAACTCCTGCCAGCCGAACATGCCCTCCACCGTGTCACCGGCCCTGATCGATGCGTCGTTGGACTCCACGACGACGCCGACGGCCCGGCCTGGCATGACCTCGCCAATGGCGACCGAACCGCCGGAGGACGGCTCGGCGCTCATGCCATCGCGCATGTGGGGGTCGAGCGAAAGGTAGACCGATCGCACGAGCATCTGACCCGCGGCCGGCAGTGGAAGGACCGTGTAGGCCAGCTGGAAGTCCGAGACTTTGGGAAGCCCGACCGGGCGAGAGGCGAGAGTAATCTGACGGTTCAACGAAGTCATTGGATTCAGTGGCCCTTCCTCCCCGCGCAGGATGCTCACCGGAGTGGCTCGCCTCTCGTTTTCCGGTGGGTAACCTCGATGTGCCTGGCCTGGACGTCACGTGGAGGAATGACGCCCAGGCAGTGAGGAAGGAGTGGTTACCCCTTCTTCCCCGCAACCAGCAGGACGGCGCCGACGACGATCGCGCCGGCCCCTGCCCAGATCGGGACGTTGACTGTCTTCTTTTCCTTCACGGAGAACTCGATCGGCCCGAGTTTCGCGTCGTGGGTGGTCTTCGTGTACGTGAAGCCGCCATAGATGAGCCCGATGAGGCCAGCGGCGATCAGCAGGACTGCGACCAGCTTGAGTGCGTTCATGATCCCTCTTTCTTTTCGTCAGACGACACGTCGCCCGGAGATCAGGCGGAAGATCACGATGATAATCGCAACGACGAGCAGCAGGTGGATCAGTCCTCCCAGCGTGTAGGAGGAGACCATTCCGAGCAGCCAGAGGATGAGAAGGATGGCGAGGATCGTGTAAAGCATCGGAGTTCTCCCTTTCTTTGCCGGCTGGCCTTAGATCTTGCCGACGAGCAGTTCGTTGTTGACGCCGTTGACGCCCTTGGTGCCGCGCGCGATCCGCTCGGCATCGCTCTTGATCGACTGGGAGGCGACGCGACCGATGA
>JAMPYE010000630.1 GCA_023700825.1 Thermoanaerobaculia bacterium
GACGCGCCCTTTCCGTTCGAAGCCGCGCGTCGACGGTCAGCCGCTCGCGTTCGGCACGACGTCGATCGTAGCCGGAGACCTCGCCCCCTCGTTGCAGGACCTCGATCGTTGCGGAGCCTTGGCGAACGCGCTCGCCCCATCGCGCCAGGAGCTCGACACTGCGCTGCGCGGCCAGGAGCTCGTAGAACGCCAGGCGTGCGTCGCGCGCGACGTCGAAGCGAAGCTGTGCGATCTCGTGTTCGGCCGCCTCGCCGCGCGTCCGGGCGGCGGAAACGCGCAGCCCTCGGCCGCCGAGCTCGAAGGTCTGCGAGAGGGCGAGCGTCGTCTCGTCGTCGCCGTCGCCCGGCTCCTGCAGGTACGAGAGCGACGGATTCGACCAGATGGACTGCCGCGCGACGTCGGCGCGCGCGGCATCGCGCACCCCCGTTTGCGACTGCAGGAGTGCCTCACGCGACAGTGCGCGTGAGACTGCATCGTTTTCCGTGAGCTGCTGTGCTGCTGCGCTGCCGACCGTCATCAGGATGGCGATCGCCGCGATCTGGCGAATGGGAAACACTGTTTTGCTCCTCCGAAGGCGTTGGGTGGATACACGAATCCCGCGCGAGCGGGACAAACCCACGGAACGAGCAGATCAGATGCGGTAGACGGAGAGGACGTCGTAGAGACCGACGTCGCCGTCGCAGAGGGGAGGGCCCGGTCGCAGGCGTTGTGCGATGAGTGGGCGCCCGGGCAGAAGGGCCGCCGCAGGTTCGGTGACGAGCACTCCGACGGCTTCGAGCAGAGTGGACATCGTCGGGCCGGCCGGGGCGATTCCAGGATGATCGTGAGGCACGACTTCGTGATGGCCCGAGGGGTGGCCCGCTTCCGCAAGCTCCAGATCGTGCAGCCGCGCGTGCGCCGCAAACGCGGCGCAGACCGCCAGCACGAAGAGGAACGAAAGGACGGAGAGCGTCCGCCGGCGCCGGATGCTGCCTCGAGACATGCGCGGGATGATACACGAGTCACCAGCGGCTTCGAGCACCGCCGAAGGGGTCGAAACGGTTACATCGGAACGCGGGAGCACAGTCGTAACAGCTGGATTTCGTTGGATCTCTGCAGAGCACACTGGCGGGAGTATGCTCAGCCCGTGATCGCGTCCGAAGCCGCTTTGAGGCTAGCAGTGTTCATCGCAGGTTTTGCCTTGCTGGCGTTGCTCGAGGTCGCAAGGCCTGAGGCTGCACTGCGAACCAGGCGCGCAATCCGGTGGCCCCGCAATCTCGCGATGGCCGCGATCAATACGCTCATCGTCCGTCTCGTGTTTCCCGCCGGAGCCGTCGCGGCGGCGATTCTCGCGGACCATCGCGGGTGGGGCCTTTTGAATCGCGTAGAGCTGAACCCTGCCGTGAAGCTGATCGTCGCGATCGTCGCGCTCGACCTCGTCGTCTACTGGCAGCACTTGCTCTTCCATCTCGTGCCGCTGCTGTTCCGCTTCCACCGCGTTCACCACGCGGATCTCGATTTCGACATCACCCTCGCGACACGTTTTCACCCGATGGAGATGCTGGCGTCGATGGTGATCAAGTACGTCGCGGTGCTCCTGCTCGGCGCGAGCCCGGTCACCGTCCTCGTCTTCGAGTCGGTGCTCAACCTGACGTCGATGTTCAATCACGCGAACATCCGGCTGCCCGATCGGCTCGATCGATTGCTGCGACTCGTCGTCGTGACCCCGGCGATGCACCGCGTTCACCACTCGTTCCACCCGTCGGAGACGAACTCGAATTTCGGATTCAACCTGCCGTGGTGGGACCGACTGTTCGGAACCTACCGGCAGCAGTCGCTCGACTCGTCGATCACGATCGGACTGCCCGACCTCCAGGGCACGACGAGTCAATCGATCGAGTGGATGCTCCGTCTCCCGTTCCGCAGTCCCTCCACGAACGAATAGAACGGGGCACCTAGAGCAGGGTGAACGCGGGCGAGGTCACGAGGCAGGGACTGGACGTTGAAGCTCGCTGCAACACGACCGGGGCGCAGCGGCACGAGGGCGACTACCGCCTTGCGCGGGCGCTTCGCGCAACCTCGCTGGAAGCACCGGTGCCGCAGCACGACGCCTGTTCACGCGCATCCGCTGCGGTCGCGTTCATGCCGGATCGTGCCCCGTCCGCTCGGGGCTCCGAACCGCCCTCCTCGACCGACGTCACCCCGCAGCACGAGCTGCCGCGCTCCGGCAGCCCCACCGATTTCCTCAACAGATTCGAGACCCGTTCCTTCATCGTTCTGCTCATCTTCGATTCCTCCAGATCGATCGCCCGCGGACCGGGCGACGGTTCAATCACGTTCGTCTCGCTCATCCCGCGAGTGCGGAGAAGGCGTCGTAGCCGTAGCCGAAGGCGATCCCACCGAGCCAGAGCGTTCCGACGACGAGCGCGACGATCCGCCAGCGCGCGATCGTGAGCGCGCCGACGATCGCTCCGATCGACGTGCCGGCGCCGGTGATGAGAAACGCGAGCGCGGCGCCCGGGCTCATCCCCGCGTCGAGCATCGGCCGCAGGAGCGGCAGCGACGCCTCGGTGCTGAAGAAGAAGGGAATGCCGAGCGTCGCCGCGAGCGGTACGGAATGAAGCCGTCCCGGCCCGAAGAGCGCCGCGATCCAGCTCGCCGGCACCATCCCGTTCAGCAGATAACCGATGAACGAGAAGGCGGTGAAGAGGAGACCGAGATTCCACGCCACCCTGCCCAGCTCCTTCATGAACACCGGGGCCGTCACGCGCGGTCGGGCGACGGCATCGTCGTCACTCGCAGCGGGCGCGTGCCGCACGCGCGACTGATCGTTCAGCATGCCGGCCGACTCGAGCCCCAGCGCCGCGAAGCCGCCGGCCAGCCCTAACACGATCGACGCGGCGAAGAAGGTCAGCGCGAACCGCC
>JAMPYE010000631.1 GCA_023700825.1 Thermoanaerobaculia bacterium
GTCAGCGCCTTCCCGGTCGACGGCACCTGGCCGACGGCGACGACGCAGTGGGAGAAGCGCAACATCGCGCTCGACATCCCGATCTGGTCGAAGGACTTCTGCATCCAGTGCAACAAGTGCACGATGGTCTGCCCGCACGCCGCGATCCGCGCCAAGGTCTACGAGCCTGGTGACATCGCCGGCGCGCCGGCGACCTTCGAGACGCAGCCGTTCAAGGGCTCCGAGTTCAAGGGCCTGAACTACACGATCCAGGTCGCTCCCGAAGACTGCACCGGTTGCAACCTCTGCGTGCAGATCTGTCCGGGCAAGGACAAGTCGAATCCGAAGCACAAGGCGATCAACATGCTTCCGCACGCGGAGCACAAGGAGCGCGAGAAGGTCAATTACGACTTCTTCCTCTCGATCCCCGAGCTCGACCGCACGAAGGTCAACCGCTTCGACGTCAAGACGACGCAGTTCTATCAACCGCTCTTCGAGTACTCGGGAGCCTGCGCCGGATGCGGCGAGACTCCGTACATCAAGCTGCTCACGCAGCTCTACGGCGACCGGCTGCTGATCGCGAACGCGACCGGCTGCTCGTCGATCTACGGCGGCAACCTGCCGACGACGCCATACGCGGTCGACCCGAACGGACGCGGCCCGGCGTGGGCCAACTCCCTGTTCGAGGACAACGCCGAGTTCGGGCTCGGCTTCCGTCTCGCGATCGACGCGCAGATCGCGACGGCGCACTCGATGGCGAAGTCGCTTTCGGCGCAGATCGGCGACGCGCTCGTCACCGAGCTCCTCGGCGCCGACCAGCTGAGCGAGGCGGGGATCGCCGCGCAGCGAGCCCGCGTCGTCGAGCTCAAGAAGAAGCTCGCACCGATCAACGAGAAGGATGCGAGGCGCCTCGAGGCGATCGCCGACTACTTCGTCCGCAAGAGCGTCTGGGTCATCGGCGGTGACGGCTGGGCGTACGACATCGGCTACGGCGGCCTCGACCACGTGCTTTCGATGAAGTACGACGTGAACCTGCTCGTTCTCGACACCGAGGTCTACTCGAATACCGGCGGGCAGGCGTCGAAGGCGACGCCTCTCGGCGCGGCCGCGAAGTTCGCCTCGAAGGGCAAGGCCGTCGACAAGAAGGATCTCGGCCTGATGGCGCTGCAGTACGGGCACGTCTATGTCGCGTCGATCGCCTTCGGCGCGCGCGACGGGCAGACGGTCAGCGCGATGATGGCGGCCGACTCCTACGACGGGCCGTCGCTGATCATCGCCTACAGCCATTGCATCGCGCACGGCTACGACATGATGTACGGCGCCGATCAGCAGAAGAAGGCAGTTGAGAGTGGCATCTGGCCGATCTACCGCTACGACCCGCGCCGCGTCGAGCAGGGTGAGGCGCCGCTCGTCGTCGACATGCCGGGAGGAAAGATCCCGGTCGTGGAGTACATGAAAAACGAGACGCGCTTCCGCATGATCGAGAAGATCGATCCGAAGAGGTTCAAGGAGTTCGCGAAGCAGGCGCAGCTCAGCGCGGAGCGCCGCATGGCGACCTATCAGCACATCGCACAGCTCAAGCTGCCGAAGGAAGCGCAGATGGCGGTGGCAGCCACCGCGCCCGCGCCGGCGACGAGTGAAGAGTAGGAAGGACGGACGATGGACACGACGACGACATATCTCGGACTGAAGCTTCCTCATCCGTTCATCGCGGGCGCGAGCCCGCTGGCTGACACGGTCGAGAGCGCACGCAGGCTCGAGGACGCGGGCGCCGCGGCGATCGTGATGCGCTCGCTCTTCGAGGAGCAGATCGACAGCGAGGCCCTCGCGACGCACAAGGCGATCGACAACCACGCCGACTCGTACGCCGAGGCGCGCAGCATGTTCGTCGAGCCGCTCGAGTTCGTGATCGGCCCCGACGAGTACCTCGACCACCTGCGCAGGGTGAAGGCCTCGGTGACGATTCCAGTCATCGCGTCGCTCAACGGCTACTCCACGGGGGGATGGCTGGAGTACGCGAGGTCGATCGCGTCGGCGGGCGCCGATGCGCTCGAGCTCAACGTCTACTACCTGCCGACCGAGGAGCGCGAGACGGGCGAGGAGATCGAGGCGCGGACCGTCGCGATGGTCTCCGACATGAAGAGGCAGCTGCGCATCCCGATCGCGGTCAAGCTCTCGCCCTTCTACACCGCGCTGCCGAACTTCGCGCGGAAGCTCGAGACCGCGGGCGCGGACGGGCTCGTGCTCTTCAATCGCTTCTTCGAGTCGGATATCGACATCGAAGAGCTCGCGGTCACTTCGCAGATGCACCTGTCGACCTCGTCGGAGCTGCTGCTCCGGCTGCGGTGGCTCGCCGTCCTGTCGGGGCGGCTCCACTCGGCGAACCTCGCTGTCAGCGGCGGCGTCCACACCTCGGTCGACGCGATCAAGGCGGTCATGGCGGGCGCATCGGCGATCCAGATGGTCGCGGCACTCCTCAAGAGCGGCCCCGGATACCTGCACACGGTGAAGCGCGAGATGATCGCGTGGATGGAGGAGAAGGGCTACGAGTCGATGGACCAGATGCGCGGAAGCATGAACATCCTCCGTTCCCCGAACCCGCGCGAGTACGGACGCGTAAACTACATGAAGATCCTGCAGACGTGGCACGTCTGAGAACGAATGAACGAATGACGGGGGGAGACGCCTCGCCCGGCAACGGATCGAAGGCGCCCTCGGAGGAGACGACATGAAAGAAATCGATTTCGCAACACTGACCCTCCAGGACGCTCTCGACTTTGCGATCCTGATCGAGAGAGAGGCGGCCGAGCGCTACGAGGAGCTCGCCGACCAGATGTCGACGCACCACACCGACGAGGCGGCGACCTTCTTCCGCTTCATGGTGGTGAACGAGACCAAGCACGGTGACGAGCTCGCCGCA
>JAMPYE010000632.1 GCA_023700825.1 Thermoanaerobaculia bacterium
AGAGGCGATACTCGCCGGGATTGAGCGGCACCGACGGCATCACGAGCGACACCTCGTAGTGACGCCTCCCCGAAAGCGGCTCCAGCCCGTCCCAGTGAGTCCCGAACGTGCAGCACTGGGCGCCATCCAGCGCCCGATCGATTCCGATCACGACGTGCACCTGCTCGTCCTCGCTCTCCGCGTCCATCCGCATCGTCACGGAAAGCGGCTCACCCGGCTCGAAGCTGTCGCGCACCACGCCGTTCGCGTCGGTCACGCACGTCTGTCTGAGCCGGACGGCCGACGGCCGCTCCGGAAGCTCGTCGGGCGCGACGGGAAGGGGCACCTGGTCACTCGAGAGAAGCTCGGCCTCGTAGGCGCGGACGACCTCGGCCGACGGGCCAATCATCGCGAGACGGCCTCGATCCAGCCAGATCGTTCGCGTGCAGGTCGACGCCACCGCGCCGAGCGAGTGCGAGCAGAAGACGATCGTGCGCCCGCGCTCTTCGAACTCGCGCATCCTCTCGAGGCACTTTCGCTGGAAGTGCATGTCGCCGACCGCGAGCGCCTCGTCGACGAGAAGGAGATCGGGGTCGACATGCACGGCGACGGAGAAGCCGAGGCGCATCAACATGCCCGACGAGTAGGTTCGCACCGGCTGGTCGAGAAACGCTCCGAGCTCCGTGAAGTCGAGAATTCGAGGAAGAGTCACCCTCATCGCGTCCCGGTCGAGCCCGAGGATCGAAGCTGCCATCTCGGCGTTGTCGCGGCCGGAGAACTCGGGGTGAAAGCCGACGCCGAGCTCGAGGATCGACGCGACCCGCCCGCTGACTGCCACCTCCCCGCGCGTGGGCGTCACGACACCGGAGAGAATCTTGAGCAGCGTCGACTTTCCCGCGCCGTTCCTGCCCACGAGCCCGACCGTCTCCCCGCGCTCGATCTCGAACGACACGTCGTCCAGGGCCATGACCCTCTCCGAGCGCCGCCGGCTCGAAAGGACCTCGAGCAGACGATCCACGGGGCGGCGGTAAACGTTGTACGCCTTGGTCAGGCCTCGCGCGCGGACGACGGTGCTCATGCGCCCCTCGGGCGGCGGCCAGAATTGTCCGAGGATCGCCGCGGCCCTCTTCGGGAAGCCTCGATCTCCCTGCCGGGCGACACGCCGAGCGTCCTGCATTCACTGAATGCGGTCGTGGCGCCCGTCGGGCAACAGTGTCGATGGGAGTCGAGCGTCTCCATCAGGTGAGCCGAATCATGTCACACACGATCGCGCGTGCAACCGTCCCGGCGCGACAGGCTCACTCGCCGATCATGATCAGCGTTCGATCGATGACGCGATCCCCGAGAAGGTCGCGCCACGGCCTCTGGAGTGAGATCGTCGGCCGGCGCGGCCCGCCCGCGATCAGCGCCGATCGGTACTCGTGCTTTCCGGCGAGCGGCGTGCTCGTCACGCCGAGCTTCGCGAGCACAGGCACCAGCGCGGCTTCGTCCTTCGCGTGATCGCCAATGCCCTGCTGGACCGTCGCCGGCGTTCCGTCCCCCGACTCGTACAGCTTCGAAAAATGCGAAGCAACGGCGTCGATGGGAGCGTCAGTCTCGAACAGAACGACACGCGACGCCCTGACGTTGCCCGGTCGCAGGATCGCGCGCGCGCGCCGAACGAGATCGGTTTGCTCCGGGAGGCGTGTCGCGCCTGGATACACTGGGAACGGAGCTTTCTCTGCGGCGGGGTCGACCCACTCGTAGCTTGCAACGTGCACCGGCTCGTTCCTGCAGCCGGTGAGACTCGCCGCCAGCAGCGCGGCGGCCGCGATGCGCCGGATCAGGAGACGCCCCCCCGCGGAGTCGTGAGGCCGAGGAACTCCTCGGGGCGTATCCCGACGACGTCCTCGAAATGATCGGAGTACGACTTCACGGCTCCTACGGCCTCGTCGACGAAGAGTCGCTCGAGCCGGAACATGGGGAAGAACATCGTCACCAGGTCGAGCGCCGGCTCGTCCTTGCGGGCGATCTGCGCGACCCAGTCCTGGTAGCTGTCCAGGTTGATGCCGCGGATCGTGAGCCCGGCCGCTGAGAGCGAACGGAGGACGCCCCAGAATTTCTCTTTCGGGCTGACCAGATTCACGATCACGATCGCGTTCTCGGGAAGACCTTCGATCATCGTTCGCTCCTACAGGATCGCCTCGAGGTCGTCCTCGGGGGCCGTCACGTGCTCCTCGTGCTTCTCGCTAAGTTCGATCAGCACGCCGTTGCCGGCAGCAGGATGCAGAAACGCAACACGGCAACCGTGCGCGCCGGGCACGGCACTCTCGTTGACCAGGCGGTAGCCCTTCCCCTTCAGGTTCGCGAGCTGCTCGTCGATGCTCTCGACACGGAGGCAGATGTGATGGATCCCCTCGCCACGCTTCTCGATGAACTTCGCGATAGGCGAATCAGCGGAGGTCGGCTCGAGCAGCTCGAGGTTGGCATCACCGACCGGAATGAATGCCGTCTTCACTTTCTGCGTCTCGACGATCTCGACGTGCTCCACGGTGAGGCCGAGCTCGCGGAAGAGCCCCGCCTCCTCGATCGAGCGCACCGCGATGCCAATGTGATCCAGCCGTGGCTTGCGCATCAATGTCTCCAGAGCGGCGACGCGAGATGCGCCGTCAGCAAGGGGATTCTAGCGTGAATGAAGCAGGCGAGAGGCGAAAGGCGGGAGGCGACGAGCGGGCAACGGGACACGCCGGCGTGGCGGCGGCAATCGTGCTACAGCTGGCAAAAGGCGGTTCTAGTGAGGATACCGGCCGCTGCACCTCTGTGGGGCGCGTTGCGCCGCGGCAAAAGCATTGGGTTCGCACGCCACATCACCTCGCCTGCTCATCGCCTCTCGCCTTTCGCCTTTCGCCTCTCGCCTCACACGCCCTGCACGCCCTCGCC
>JAMPYE010000633.1 GCA_023700825.1 Thermoanaerobaculia bacterium
CGACGACGTCGTCGAGCACGCCGCGCCGGCTCTCGCCGTCGATCCGCAGCGAGTAGATGACGTTCTCGTAGATCGACATCGGGAAGGGGTTAGGCTTCTGGAAGACCATGCCCATCCGCTTGCGGAGCTCGATCACGTCGACGTTGCGCCCGTAGATCGAGTCGCCGTTGAGCCGCATGTCGCCGCCGATCCGCACGCCGTCGATCAGGTCGTTGATCCGATTCACGGATCGCAACAGCGTCGACTTGCCACATCCCGACGGCCCGATCAGCGCGCTGACCTTGCCGCGAGGGATGTTGAGATTCACGTCGTAGAGCGCCTGCTTCTCGCCGTACCAGAAGTTGAAGTGGTCGATCTCGAGCACCGGATCCTCGGCGAGGATGTCCGGGTGAATGAACGGGCCTTCCGTCGCGGCCGGAACCGGCGCGCTCGGGCGATCGACGAATTCGGTTGCATTCAGCATGGTCACACTTCCGATCCCTTGTAGCGTTTCCTGAGAGTGTTGCGCAGGTAGATCGCCGTCATGTTCAGCAGCGCGATCAGCGCGATCAGCAGCAGCGTCGTCGTGAAGACCATCGGCTTGCCCGCTTCCGAGTTGCGGCTCTGGAAGCCGACGTCGTAGATGTGAAACCCGAGGTGCATGAACGAGCGATTCAGGTGGAAGAACGGCGCGTGCCAGTCGAACGGCAACTCGGGCGCGAGCTTCACGACGCCGGTGATCATCAGCGGCGCCACCTCGCCCGCGCCGCGCGCCATCGCGAGAATCAGCCCGGTCATGATCCCGGGCGTCGCCTTCGGCAGCACGATCCGCCAGATCGTCTGCCACCGACTCGCGCCGCAGGCGTACGAGCCCTCGCGCATCGAGCGCGGCACCGCGCTGAGCGCCTCTTCCGTCGAGACGATCACCACCGGCACCGTGAGCAGCGCGAGCGTCAGCGATGCCCAGAGAATGCCGCCGGTCCCGAACGTCGGCGACGGAAGCCGTTCCGCGTAGAACAATTCGTCGATCCTCGCGCCGACGACGTAGCAGAAGAAGCCGAGCCCGAAGACGCCGAAGACGATGGAGGGCACGCCGGCGAGATTGTTCACCGCGATGCGCACCGCCGAGACGAGCGGACCCTGCTTCGCGTACTCGCGCAGGTAGAGCGCCGCGATCACGCCGAACGGCGCGACCGCGAGCGACATGAGGACCGTCATCATGAACGTGCCGAAGATCGCGGGAAAGACTCCTCCTTCGGTGTTCGCCTCGCGCGGCTCGTCGATGACGAACTCGACCCAGCGGCTCAGGTAGATCTTCACTCGCTCGCCAAAGCCGATCTCATTCGCCGGGAACGCGCGCACGAGGTGCGACATGGCCATCGGCGTCTCGGGATCGGAGGGTTTCTGAGGAATGAGCGTTCCGTTGACATCGCAGATCTCGAAGCGCACCGCCTCGTCGACGACGCGGATCGCGTCGATCCTCTCCTGCACGGCCGCGTACTCTGCGCCGAGCCTCGCGTCGAGCGCCTCGAACGACTTGATCGACGCCTGGTGCTCGGGCGAGCTCTCGCCGTGTCGCAGGGCCACGCGACGAATCTCGAGACGCGACTCCTCTGTCTCGTAGTTGATGTCGCCGATCTCGTTCTTCTCGAGTTCGCGAATCGCGCCGTAGCGCGCCGTCGCCGCGCCGTGAAGAGCCGGAAAGCGCTCCGCGATCTCCGCGGCTCCCTCGATCGATTCCTGCTCGCCGACGACGATCCTCGACGGCACGCCGAAGGCCGCGCCCCATTCGCGCCGCTCCAGCGTCCACGCGTCTCGCGGATACTCTTCCTTCGCTACCGTGTAATCGGGGATCCAGACGAAGTCGTCGCCGTAGAGGTCGTAGTTCCCCTGCTTCACCAGCCTGCGATGCGCGAAGCCCTCGTTCGCGCGAATCACCGCCTGCGCCGCTTCGGGGATCGTCTCGAGCATCTCCGGAGTCACGCGGAACGTCTCGTCGCGCGTCACTTCACCGAGAATGGTCTTGCCGTCGGTCGTCGTGATCTTCACCACGCGCTTCGGCCAGAAGGTGAGAAAACCGTTGTAGAGAACGAGCGCCAGGAGGCCCACGATCATCAGGACACCGATCGCGAGCCCCGCTCCCGTGCCCCAGACGTAGGGCTCGCCCCGGCCAGCGAGCGACATCGATCGCTGGCGGCGCGCGCGGCCTGGCTTCGGCGCGGCGCCTGCCGTCGCCGTCTCTCCCGCGATCCGGTCCTCGGCTTCCTTTACGACCCCGGTCGTCATAGCTGGAACGCCCTCTTGCGGAAGCGCTGCCGGATGATCTCCGCCAGGGTGTTCACGACGAACGTCATGACGAAGAGCGCCAGCGCGGCCAGGAAGAGCATCCTGTAGAGCGTCGAGTCCTTGACCGCTTCGGGCAGCTCGACGGCGATGTTCGCCGACAGCGTGCGGAGCCCGTTGAAGATGTTGAGGTCCATCAGCGCGGTGTTCCCGGCGGCCATGAGCACGATCATCGTCTCGCCGACGGCGCGCCCGAGCCCGATCATGACTGCGGAAAAGATGCCCGACGTCGCGACCGGAAGCACCACGCGGGTCGCGGTCTGCCAGCGCGTCGCGCCGCAGCCTAACGACGCGGAGCGGAGCGTGCCGGGTACCGAGTTCAGCGCGTCTTCCGCGATCGTGTAGATGATCGGGATCACGGCGAAGCCGATCACGAAGCCGACGACGAGCGCGTTGCGCTGCACGTACGTGCCGAAGAGCTCGCCGCGCAGGTCGAATCCGAGCGCGGCGCCCGTCTCCCCCGCGAACCACGCGAGGAGGATCGAGGCGCCGAAGATCGCGACGAACTTCACGAGCTCGATCACGGCGAGCGTCGAATGCGGAGCGTGCTTCCTCGCCGCCGCGACGCGATCCGAG